>DTSG01000215.1 GCA_012965455.1 Planctomycetaceae bacterium
ACGCACTTTGAAAATAATAATTACCGAATGCACTGGTGGTAGTCGGCCCAAGTCCCAGTAGATGTCGACTGCTGCCTCCCGTATTCCAACCGTTGAAATCCCGGCCAAGCGTCTTGCTCTGAACAGCGACGGCTAGTTTATCACCCTTCTTAGCAAAATTGTCGATACCAATCCACTCGTAATCGGCGCCCAAAAACGTTTCCACGGTTTCCGTAAACATCAACGGCAAATCATCCTCAGGAGGTAAATCATCCTCTTTGATTAACTTCATGTGCTTACGCACGTCGGGAACATGCGCGTATTTGAGCAGCGTGATCCGCTCAGGACTAAGCTCCTTCACCAATTCAGCAGTTCGCTTGAACGTATCCCTCGTTTGCCTAGGCAACCCGTAAAGCAGATCAAAATTCACACCGTTAAACCGCGCTCTAACGTCGGGCGAAAGTAGTTCGGTTACCATCTCTGGCGGTTGCACGCGGTTAATCGCCTCTTGAACAAGGTGGTCGAAATCCTGAATACCGAAAGAAATCCTAGTCACACCCTTGTCCGCATAGTAGTGCAAGTCATTCTGATTAGTAGTTCGCGGATCAATCTCCATGGACAACTCTTCTAACGAACTCAAGTCGATAAATTCACTTAATTTGTCCATCAATTGGGCAAACTGACCGGTGTCCAAATGTGATGGAGTCCCTCCACCAAGATGAATGTCCTCGAAATTCGGCTTAACTGAAAGTTTTTTGAAGCAATCTGCGAGATGTTGGACCTCGCGCGTCAGATAATCGGTGAACTCTTGTATACTATCGCGGTTGTTAGAGATCTTGATATTGCAGATACAATACCAGCACAATTTGGCGCAAAACGGGATATGCACGTAGAGCGCCAACGGCACATCTTCGCCGTGCTCGCAGAACAACTCCTCCAACGATTGAATGTAGGTGCGGTTATCGTATTCATTGGACCACAAGCCCAACGTCGGATAACTCGTATAGTACGGCCCACTTTCGTTGAATCTGCCCCGGTTGCGGCCTTCCGCCATTCGGCCTAGGATGCTGCGTGTATTATCTATCAACTTTACTCTCCAGTAGACGGTATTGCATTTCCCATTTAAGCTACTTTAATATTGGCTGCGGCGTTGACCCAGGCGGTCTTTACCAATTCCAACTGGCTGTGATCCTTGCATTGCAGGACTCCCTGGTCCACCAGCTGCTTGGGATCACTAAACTCCTGATTTTCCAGTTCGATCTTTCCCTCAACAATTGCGCTGTAGTAGGCGATACCCAACTCGACGTTATCCGTCAGGCGATCGGCACCGTAACTGTTGAGCATCTCCAACACCGCCTCATAGGCATGGACACAATTCTGTGGCTCGGTCAGAACGTTCATAAAGCTGCGGCGAATGAGGTTATGGGCGTCGAGTGTGAACTCGTGCTGTGAGCGGACAACGGCATAGGGATCTATGCGCTTCTCCACCAGTTCGATCCACTTGTCGATTAGGTGGATCTGCCGAACCCCGACTAAAGCAGACAGATTAAATACAGTTTCCCTGATCGCTGGAAAATACATCATCGCCATTGTCCATAGAACATAGCGGATGGCCTTGTGCATGTCCTCTTCGCTGAATGTATCATTCGACTTAACCATAAAGGGCGGTGCATCGTCATATATAAATTTCAATTCGTCACGATCCGTGTAAAACCGCGTGCCTGGCAATAACAATAGCGGATGGAAGTGCAGCTTTGACGGCTTCAGATTGAGCGCAAAATCAATCGTCTCCCGGAAATGCTCGTAATCGTCGCCGGGTAAACCGTAGATTAGGTCGAAACTGACTTCGGCTGTGGGAATTCTATTGCGCAGCAAATTCACGCCGTCCACGTATTTTTGGGCATAACGCTCCCGGCCGATCTTGGTCGCCGTTCCAGGTCTCTCGAGGTACTGCATTGCGTTGGGATTCGTCGTCTGCAAACCGAAGTGGTATTGGTTGTGATATAGATCTATCTTTTCGAGGTGGTCTACCATATCTTCGTCGAGCACGTGCATGTCCAGAGTGAGCACGGTCGGGATCTGACGCGAGCACGATGCGATGGTGTCACATATCACTCTGGCTCGCTTGCGCGTATAAAACAAGCACGCGTCAGTGAAAATTACCGCTTCTACTTTCGGGTGGTTATAAATGATCTTGATGTCGCAGATCAGCTGGTCAAGGTTGAAGCGGTTCATCTTGTTGCCTTCGGGACCCCAGATGCAATACCCACACGTAAATGGACAGCCTCTGAACGTTTCGACAAAGACCGTATGGCGACGACCATCGTCGAGGTCAATAGCCTTGTTCCTATATATCGAGGGAATTTGGTTCACGTCTTCCTGTATGATACCCCCCGTGTTGACCAGTTCTCCATTGGGTGCGCGGTAACAGATGAGTGGAATGTTGTTCAGGCCCTCTACGGTCCGGTCACACTTGAGCAACTGGCGAAAGCGCAACTCACCGGCGTTTGTGCCGCAAACGACTACGTCAGCGGGTAACTGGCTCATAATTTGTTCCGAAGTGTAAGTGACTAGCGGCCCTCCAAGTAGCGTCCAAATGCTGGGGCGCTCTTCCTTGACGATCCTAAGGCTCTCGGACATCTGGTCGTAATTCCACATATAGGCTGAATAGGCCAATACATCGGGATTGTTTCGGAGAATATCCTCAGCGATCTTTTCCGGTGGCGTAGTAGTCGGGATATCGAGAATTTGGATATCATAGTGAGGGACAATATCCGGGTCTGCATCTGCCGCTGCTTTCAAGAAAGCGGTAGCTAGCAACCTCGACACTACCTCGTCATCACCCGAGGGATAAATTCCCGGCATATAAATACCGACAATTAACACCTTTTTTTTATCCGTTTTCATCTTAATCTCCTAAACCTAATCTTGTTTTAATTTGTATATTTTTGGTTTCAATCGCAAGGAAGTGCTAGTCCCTTCATTTCTGCCTACTACATTTCTCACCATTAAGGTTCTCGCTTTTATAGATGTAGTTTTAGGCCATCTTCCACCGTCGCAAAAACTCGATACCAGCATTATTCTTGTATTACAGACTCCTGTAATTTCTGCTTTATTATCGGCCTAGGGTTAACGATGCATGCACCCTAGTCAGTTCGTTCATCTCGCATCATCTGGAACAACGCTTTGTAGGAGTTGGCCTCTTTATAAGTAACTACTTCGGATCGCTGGAAAATAGCAGTTTCGGCAATTTTTTCTAACAAAAACCCTCGGCCTATACCAGACAGGTTTTCTAGGACAAAATGTACTTTTACATCCTGCATATCATCTAAAAAATCGTCAATTATACATTCATCTTGTGGTAATTGGTGAATCGAACACAAAATGATATCGCACAGATTCTTACTCTTTTTTGACCACCTCGTCGTTAAGAGTTGGTTAGAAAACAGGGGTTCTGGGATAACAGCATCGACCTTTATGCCATGACTCTGGGCATAATGGTTCATAATCATATTCTGACCTCTTGAAGGTATGATCCAAGGGCCGAAAACAGAATCTGTAGTAACAATTGCAGTACTCATGTATGCTACACTTAAACTATATATCGAGTAAATTGCCAGGCCCTGCTCATAACTGCACTTTGCGAAAAAGTGCAATCGAAATATAGAATTAAGCTGTCAAGTCGTAAGGGTAATAAAATTCGGAATTCCTAATAAACAATGGCTTGGAACGGCTTTGGAACCGTGTGCTAACGCCAATTCGAGCGAGCGCTCCATCGTGTGGATAGGCTCCATGCATTACAAATGGGTTAAAAAAAACACCCGTGCCAAAATCCATCCTTAAAGGCTCCAGAGCATCCATACCGAGGAGGTCCTTACCCATAACGCACTGTTTCTCGCTTTCCCTCTCAACCAACTGCATGGAGGCATCTTGGTCCAAAACCCATATCCCTGAATTATCGTGCAGATCGTGGGCCGGAATCCATATTGTGAATGTGAATGGGGAAATACCAGACATTCCGTCGAAATGAGACATTGCACGAGTGTGTCTAAGGTCGGATGTATTGAACATCACGTGGGATCTGCGCTGCAGAAAAAACTCCCCACCGGCCAGTTCGCGCACCGAACTGGAAAACGCGTTGACCAACATAGCAGAAAAGTCGGGGTAGGCCGACAACTTCATATTCAAACTATTTATATCGCTTTCAGGTAAGGTCGTTATTTTCTCCCTAAGTTCATCAACGCTCTTCACATCGGCGACATTGCCATCACTGAGGGAGATATCAAGCAAAAGCTCTTTGATCCCGTCTAAGAAACTCACTTCATCCGCTTTTACTAAACAGTAACCGCGACCGTAAACAAGCTCATGTAGAAGGTCCATAAATTTCCGAATTAGCTTTGTTTTGAGTATATCCGACGTTCGGCACACCAACATTACGTAGTGTCATGCCTACGGATAAAGCTCAGATACTGAGTACCTCGCCCGCAAAATGCGGCGAACTTTTCGAGCCACGGCCAGGGTTTGGCGGAGATAAAAGCGTCTAAACCGCGAACAAAGTCGTTCAGCGAGTCAGCTGTTTCCTGTGAATATTGGCAAGCTATATCGGCTAATTGAGTTACGTCACTCCGAATCGCTTCAATATACATTAATTGTCTATCTTTACGAAACTTTTTAGTCGCTTCAAATATATTATCACACAATTTCCTAACAAGGGTATTTTCTCGTTCGGCTATCTCTGTTAATATGCACCGATAATCGAGCAGATTATAAATGTTCTTTTCGTATAACTCGATCGCTCGTTGATTGTAGTTGACATGATCACCGTGAATATTCTTATGCCATCGCCAGTCTATTAAGAAGTGCGGCGAGGACCCGTAGACGTCGAATAAGTCCGATAGTTCGTTTATCGTATCGCTAATCGACTGCATTTTTCCATCTTTGGGATAATGTTGAATAATCGAATCCATCATAAAATCATCGACCAGCGTATTGGCTCCAGGTAGTGCATCTAAATTCATCTGAAAAAACGGGCGCATGACATCCAGTTTTTCTTGGATCGTCATTTCGGGGGCGACAATAAGTTCGCCGGCCAATTGCCCCAGTACATCAGCCAAAAAGGAGACCGGATCCATGCAGGTGACCACGAGCAACCCGCCGGGCTTTACGAAATCTGCGACACATCGCAAGACGTAGGCGGGATTGTTTTGCTGTAACGGAATGACGTTCTCGCAAATGACAAAGTCGAACCGCTCCTCCGTGGAGAAATCCTCTATAAACGATTCGACGACCTCGGATTGTGTGACTCCATTTTTATGTTTATCAAAGAGCCTCTCTACAGATGCGAGTCCTGTTCTATTTCCATCTACTAGAACATAACGAGCGGGCTTTAGACTAAGCGTAAAAATTGAATTGTGTCCCCCGCCCGGACCAAATTCGAGCGCTGTTTTACCAGCGAGAAACGATGGGATTATTCCTAAGTGCCGGAACAAAGATTCGCGCTTCTGAAAATAGATCGCCAATCTCGAAATATTTTTGGTGACAGGTGAAATCTTGTGCTTAATATAAAAATCCACCGAACGCTCTGAAATAATCCCTGTCATGTCTCTTAAAACCTACCTCGCATAAATTGCTCGTCTATCTGCGGAGCTTATAGGCCAAAAATCCAGTAGTGATGCCCTTGCAGCACCATTAGGTCAGCTTTTCAAATTCCAGCCTAAGTTTATCTAAATTCCGCTGTTCCATATCCCGTCGGATCATGGCTAGATCGTCGGACTCGTCACAAGACCCGTTGGCGGCCTCGGCTTTGAGCAAGTCAACCGTCAACCCTCCGCGCACCAGCGTAGCAGCAAACTCGGCGAAAGTCTCAACCTTGCGCGCGTGATCCGTGAAGATTACGGTTGATGGTTGGATCAAGATCTCCGGGGCATTTAGACCGAGCGTTAAGCAACGGAAGTACTCCTGAATATTCGTCCTGAACGCATGGTGGACAATCGCTTGCTGCGGCCAGCCCTGAAAGCTCAGTTTCTGGAAAGTCATCACTTCATCGAAAACGAACGCATCGATATCCAAACTTCGGGCAACAAAGTACTTCTTGAACATGGAAGCGAGTTCCTCCAAGAATCCGTGCTTGTTATGGGCCAGCATAACCAAAGCTCCCACGTGCGGCAGGACTACCAAGCCCCCCGCTTCGGGTAAAGGGCCCATCGACGAAACCCCGTCGATCATCAACTGGGCCTGGCTGTCGATAACAGTCAAGCTGCGTTCCATAACCGGATACTCACCCAAGCTGATACCCAGTTCGTCGATTATGAACTCCAACACGTCTACCGGTAAAACCCCGTGTTGCTCTCTGAGATAGATTAGAGGAAAGAACGCAGCCCGGTGGTTGTATAATGCCGTGAGGAAATAGCCCAAGTTATAGGCTCTGCGCCAGTCAGCAATAGGCATAGTGGAAGTACCCACCACGAACTCCTCGTATTCGATATCCATGTCATTCCATTCGAACTTGCGGTTGGAAACCGTGTGACGGCAGCGGCGAGTGTCGAGTTGGTATTCGGCGCGGGACTCAGAAGAATCGAGCTCAGTATTCTCCAGCATCTGGCAAAGATAGATAAAAAAGCGGTCCTCCAGACGGTTGGATAGAACTGTGTTAAGACCCTTCGAAAAAGTTGTATAGGTCTCCAGAGGCAAGCCGAGTATGATTTCCACATAAGTAGGGATATGCTTGTCGTGAAAGAGTGTCTTGAGGTCGTCAATCTTACCTTTGTGCAGGTTTTTGCGCTTGATGACCTTCAGGGTGTCCGGGTTCGTCGACTGGACAGCCATGGTGATGTTGTTGGCCACGCCGCCCCGAGCCAGACGCTCAGCTATGCCGACGACGGCCTCCGACTTGTTCTTAGCCCAGTTGGTAATGACGTGATGAGGCGACCCGTTGCGGGCGTGGCAATCGGCAATATAGCCCGCGATCTCCATGTCACGCTCAGCAAAAATGCCGAAGTTGGCATCGGAAAAAAACATGTAGTAGAAGTTGTTGTCACTGATCCACTGGATTTCATCGTAGAGCCTACCAAGATCGTATTTTTTTATTTTGTTGACATCGGCGTTGCCCCAGTCGCAGAAGGTGCAACTGTAGGGGCATCCACGATTGGTTTCCCAGAGTGCTCCTGTGATCTTCGCTCCGTAGCGCCGGAGCATATCGTCAAAAGTTCCGTTCAAATACGGCGAAGGGAGATCATCTAATGATTCGATCCGGTTCGCATGGGGATTGGAGACAAACCCGGCTTCAACATCCAAATTCCTGATGGTGATCCCCGGTAAAGTATGGTAGTTCTTGCCGCCGATGAACTCCCGAAGGAAGCTGGCGAATGTCATTTCGCCTTCCCCGTGGACAAGTACGTCGACATATGAGTGTTCGCGAAACAAATCACTGATCTTCTCAGACAGTTTGGGTATCGAAAAGCCACCTAAGAGGATCAGGGCGTTGGGGTGCTGCCTCTTTACCTCGCAAGCCGCCGAAAGGCTACCGTGGAAATTCCATACGTAGCAACTAAAACCAACAATTACGGGATCTTCCATCGAAGCTGCAAGAGTTTTACCGTCTTGTCTTAAGAAACGGTATTCGATGTTCAGGCTCTCCTTGATCTCGGGCTGGGCTAGGCTGTAGTCTCCGATTATACAAATGGCCAGAGGAAGCAAATTCATATTTGACCCAGAGGACATGTCGCACAAATATACGTTCTGTTTAGGCACAACTTTATCCTATATTCATTTCTAAGAAGAATTCAAGTAGACGAATCATTTGAGATGTTCCATACCGATTAAACGCACCGACCTGCTCCTTTACAATCCCGGGAATCGATAGCGTTGATTGACAATTAGATGTTCACAGACTCGCCGTCACCTTCCTCAAGCATAATTCCACGGAGTTTCTTGCGTTTGTTCTCCAACTTTTCCTTGCGCCAGTCGAAGACGGAAGGCTGTTGAATGCTGTTATAGCCAAGGAACTGCCTTAAGAATGGGTCATCGCGATGCTTGTCCTGTAGAGTCTTGGGAATACTGATCTGCTGCCCCATGAACGGAAGAGCATACATACCTTGGCATGTTCGCCTACGGCCACCAGAATTGTTAAACCCAGACCGGTGGAAAAACATGCCGTCGAGAATGATAACCGACCCTTCCTTAGCAAAAAGCTTTTGCTGGTGTTTTTCGGCAAATTCGAAAGAGGGGAACAATTCGTGCTTCTGCGAACCAGGCAGGATAGTTATCCCATCGTTTTCCTCGTTGAATTCGTCTATAACCCAAATTGCGGTCATGGAAATCGGCCGTGATGAGGTAAAATCGCGAAAGGTTATATCCCTGTGCCACGGCGTACTAGTGGCCGGCAACTCAGATATGTTCAAGTTACCGTTAAATTGGAACAATGAAAAATACTCGCCTAGAAAAAATCGGATCAAAGCTAGAACATCCTCTTGGGTAATTATATCCAGAAAATAATCGTCGTATTCCAGTAGGTTCCTGGCTAGACCATGCTCACCAATCTCTATCAATGCCTCTTCTCCACCAAAATCGGCTATCTGGCGGTCGTAAATCTCATCTATCTTGTCACGCACATATGCTACATTCTCGGCATTCATGCGGTCCTCCAAAACAGTGTAACCGTTGCGCTTAATTTCCTCGGCCCGGAGATCGAACTCGCTGTCGGCTATATAGCGCTCGTTTACCCAGGCGCTTCTTTTAGATTTAAAAATCGGGTTATTTTTTTTCGCCTTCATTACAATAGTTATATTAATTCATGCTTGAAGCGGTTGATGATTTATCTGACAAATCATCGAATATATGGCTTACTATATCAGCAATATAGCTATGTGAAATAACTGGAAATAAACTGCTACATTTACCCGAATATAAGTATTCGGACTCGATCTCATCAAGGCAAAACAACCCCCAATCCATACCTTCGTTGAGGCTGAGCCTCTCTAAAGGTTTCGACAACGAGCAGTAAAATGCATGTGAAACTAAGTTGTCGAGGCTCGAGAGTCGATCGGTCTTCAAATAGTGCAAAGCTGTGGGACTATAACTCGTCTCCTCCTTGAGTTCCCGCACGGCGGCCTGCTGCGCTGTTTCCCCGACTTCCAGCGAACCACCGAAAAAACCCCAGTGGGCTGGAAAGTCGATCTCGAGCTTGTCGTCTCGTAGTTGCATCAGAACTCTGTCTGCGAAGTGCGGGATGACAACCACCACCTCTTTCATCGCACTACTTCCTGGGGAAACTCGCCCTTGTGGAGATGGTCAACCGAAAGCCCGAAATCGTCGAAGCGTTCTTGCCAATAAGGAGAAGCCTGCAAGCGCTCATCCAAGTTTCGCGCAATATGCGGTTCGACCGTGCCGTTGCACGTCTGCTGCAGGTACCCGAGGAAGTACAGCGCGAATGCGTTTTCGGGTGAAATGAGATCCGTAATATTCTCTACATATTTCAGTAGTTGTTGCACCTTCGTGGGGCGAGTTTCGCCGAATAAGCGTTTGAAATTGAGGTGAAAGTTCATATAGGCCCAAATCTCGTCCAAGTGCTCTTTGGGCGGGACACTATCCAGATCCAGTTTGTTGAACGCTTCCTTGAAGTCCGAGGACAATAGATCTCTGGACTTCTCGGCCGATTTGCCGTGCTTGCCATAGGGGCCTGCGCTGTACCTTATCTTCTCAAAATCATCGGTATTGAGATATCCCTCCTCGAACATAGCATCGAAGATAGGTGTATTGGGCAAAGGCTGCAGTATAGTCACATTGTACCAGTCCAGATTCATCACTAGGGAAACATTAATGGTATCGAGTATCATGCGGTAGGTCTCATCTGGAAAACCAATCATTAAAAAAACCCGGGCGTTAATCTGCTCGTATTTCTGTAGAACTTCGGCAGCTTTTAGAAAGGTTTCGACCGTGCCTGGTTTTTTGATCTTGCGCAATACATGTGGGTTACCAGACTCCATACCGATATTGAAGCCTATGCAGCCGCTTTCAGCGGCGGCGGCTACGATCTCGTCGGTGCAGGAGGCCGCGATGACCCCGTTTGTGCAGTCCCATGTTACGCCCACCTGCTGCCGGATCATCTCGTTGAAAAGCGACAATGTTCTCTTGCGGTCATAGAGAAAATCGTCGTCTAGCCACATAACATGGTCGATTCCATATTCGTTGCGCAACATCAGCAACTCGTCTATGACCGACTGCACCGATCGCGTGCGTACGCTCATCCCATTGAAATTTCTCACGCTGCAAAAGGTGCATCTAGCACGGCACCCGCGGTTGGACAGAGCAGTCGTGACTCGGGTCCCTTTTTCCTTCAGCATGCTGAAGGAACCAATCCGCCCATACCGCGATAATTCGGCGGTATCCATCATATCATGGGACGGGATTACGTCCAGGTCATTATCCTTGGGTGTGACTCTGTTGGGAAAGTAAAGCCGCTTCTCGTCCGAATTGAAATATACCTGAGATAAACTTTCTACCGGTTCCTCTTTGTTGACGATCTGGATAAATCTCTTAAGCGCCAATTCTGCTTCATAGACGAAAAACAAGTCGGCTTTGGCCAGGTCTCTGACCAAACTGCCAGATGTCTTGTCGTTGACGAAACTGTTTGTGATGTGGACTCCACCAATTGCAACGGGGATATCCGGCATGAGACGCTTTATCTCGTTGCATACGCTGACCGTCGATTTGTGAGTCTGTGTAAACATGCAAGTGAGCCCAATGATGTCGGGGCTATGGGCCTCTACAGCAGCAGCCAGAGCGTCTTGCCAAGAGCCGTCGAAATCGAATGCGTCTTGACTTACGCTGTTCCTACACGCCTTCAATACGACATTATTAAGGTTCACTATCTGAACCGCGGTCCCCAGATTGCGCAGATGGGTAGCGATGGTCCCCAGACCGTATGGTGCGAAATTCCAGTACCGACCCCTTTTCCCCGTACTATAATTGAACATCGTTACATCGGCGTCCGGCGGGGCAACCAACATAACCCGTTTTATCGACCGTACGGGAAAGAGCCTGTCCAATTCCTCTTCCGCTTTCCGAAAATTCGCATACTGCGCCCCATCTTCGAAATGGTCGGAAATACTAATGAGATCTGAGGACGAATCTAGGCCTGTCATACCGAGTTTCTTGATTTAAGAGAATTAGAGACATGCAGAAACTACACATTTATAAAAAGTGAGTTGCCATAGTTAAGGGCTAGTGATTTGAGTCTTTGATAGATGTTTTAGATACTTTAGTAGCGATTAATGGTTGCTTGCATCATTCAGGAAAGTAAAAACATAGCTGCGATCAATCGAACTCGATCACCGACCGACCGACTAGTTTCTTTTCTTTCATTCGTTCAAAAGACGCGTTGATCTCCTCGAGTTTTATCCGCTCGGTGATCAACTCGTCAAGTTTCAATTTACCCGCTAGATACATATCGACACAATGGGGAATATCCTCTTCCTTAACCGTATCCCCTCCGTGGCATCCTGTCAGTCGCCTACCAAGATAAAGAGGTATGGGGTCGACGCACAATTTATCCCCCGATTTTGGAACGCCCATGAGCACAGTCAAGCCCTTGGAGCCAGTCACCTGGTACGCCCTTTCCATCACGCGGACATCCCCCACTGCTTCGAAACAATAGTCGGCGCCCTCACCACTTGTGAGTTCCAGCACCCGATCGATTTCCCCTCCATCGGTCGCATTGACTGTATGGGTGGCCCCGATGCACTGGGCAAGCGCCAACTTGTCGTCGTTGACATCTACAGCGATTACCTGGACAGCGCCGAACAAGGCAGCGCTTTGCACGACGTTCAGACCAATTCCACCGATTCCGAATACGACGACTTTCCCGCCGGGTTCCATCTTAGCGATCCTGCTCACGACGCCCAACCCTGTCGTTACGGCGCAACCGAGCAGGGCCGCCACGTCAAATGGCATGTCCTTACGTATCGGGGTAATGCGATTCTCGGAGATCACAGCCATCTCGTTAAAGGTGGTTATCCACCCGGCGTTTACCGGCTTCCCGAGCTTGCTATAGAAGGGCGGAGCGGAGTCAATCCCCTGACCCTTCATCCAACCCAGCACCACGTGGTCCCCCGGTTTGACGTAGGTCACGCTCGGACCCACTTCCTCGACGATCCCAGCGCCTTCGTGCCCAAGTAAATGAGGCAGGTGGGGATCGTTCCCGCGCTTCCCCGTCATTTCCTCCAGTTGCTTGTGACAAAGGCCGCTGCACTTGATATCAACCAGCACCTGCCCGTGTTCCAAGTCGGGCACTTCCACCTCGTCGATCACCAACGGCTTGTCGATTTCGTACAACACCGCCGCCTTCACCTTGCGCATTTTCATCCGTGCTGACTCCGCTCGGCCGCGACTAACTTCAAAGACCTGGCCGTAGTGAACTTATAGTCTCCCGTATATCCAGCGTTCTCCATCACCCTGACCCACTCTTCCTCATGAAGCAATGTTGCCCCTAATACCGTCCACCACTCAAAGAACTTCTTCTCCTCCTCCGTACGATACGCACCTAGGGTGACGAAGCTGGCCCCTTTGCTCACTCTCTCGACCTCTTTCAAGCACTGGATGGCGTCGGCCAGATTCAACGTGTAGACTACTCCGATGGCGACAACCAGATCGAACGAGTCGTGCTCGAAGGGCAACGCGGTGAATGGGGCGTTGGCGATAAACGGCTTGACACTTTCCATTGCGTTCTCGATCGCGTATTGCGAAATGTCCGTCCCACAAATTTTCATTCCTGGGTACAGATCGAGGAAATCGTGCAGCAGGAAACCTTTCTCGCAACCAACCTGGAGAACCGCCGAATCTTCGGCCAAGGCATATTCGACGCACATGTTCCGCGCAACCGGCAACCAGCGACCATCGTAGTTGAATCCTCCGTAACCGTTGTTCCGATCGCCGTCGTAGTATTCCTCCCCCCTGTAAGAGGCGATGATCCTATTCTCTATGGT
>DTSG01000216.1:0-8639 GCA_012965455.1 Planctomycetaceae bacterium
TTGTTTTTCATAGGTGTCAAAATTACCTTCACACCAGTGTACGTATCCATTTCCTTCAAATGCCAAGATATGCGTTGCTAAGCGGTCCAAAAACCAGCGGTCGTGACTCGTGACGACGACACATCCAGCATAATTTTGAATTGCTTCTTCAAGAGCTCGCAGGGTGTCAACGTCTAGATCGTTGGTCGGTTCGTCGAGCAAGAGCACATTGGAACCTTGGCGGAGTAGTTTAGCGAGTTGCACTCGGTTGCGTTCGCCACCAGACAGAATCCCGACTCGTTTTTCTTGATCCGGCCCTCTAAAATTAAACCGTGAAACGTAACCACGGGCATTGATGCGACGGCCACCCATTTCAAAGTGTTCGTTGCCGCCAGATATTTCTTCGTAGACGGTTTTCCCGTTGTCCAGATTATCTCGGTGTTGGTCGACGTACCCAAGTTCCACCGTTGGCCCAATTCGCAGTTCACCACTGTCGGGAGTATCTTGCCCAGTCATCATCTTGAATAATGTTGTCTTCCCTGCTCCGTTGGCGCCCACGATGCCGACGATCCCACCGGCAGGTAATGAAAACGAAAGGTCTTCAATAAGTTGCTTATCGTCAAAACCCTTGGAAATCGATTTACACTCGATGACCAGATCTCCAAGGTGTTTTCCAGGTGGGATTTGTATTTCAAATTCCTGAATCTGATCTTCAAATTGCTCGTTGACCATATTGTCATAGGCTGCCAGTCTGGCTTTACTTTTAGATTGTCGTGCTTTGGGTGAGGAGCGGACCCATTCAAGTTCACTGGCGATTGTTTTCTGACGAGCCGAGGCATGTTTTTCTTCGATTTTCAAGCGTGATTCTTTTTGCACTAACCAGGCCGTGTAGTTTCCTTCAAAGGGGTATCCTTTGGAGCGATCTAGTTCGAGGATCCACTGGGCGACGTTGTCTAAAAAGTAGCGATCATGAGTTACGGCGACAATCGTCCCGGAGTAATCTGCGAGGTGCCGTTCGAGCCAGGCGACAGAGTCCGCATCGAGGTGGTTTGTGGGTTCATCGAGCAGCAGGAGATCGGGACGTTGTAACAGCAGTCGGCACAGCGCCACGCGACGTTTTTCGCCCCCGGAGAGCGTATCGATTTTAGCGTCCCGTGGCGGAAGGTTCATGACGTCAAACGCGATTTCAATTTCGCGATCAAGTCCCCAGGTGTTGGTTGTTTCAATTGTATCCTGAAGCTGCGTCATTTCGTCGCACAACTTCATCATCTCGTCGTCATCCATCGGTTCCGCAAGCAAACCGCTGATCTCATTGTAGCGGTCTAACAAGGCACGTCGCGGCGCGACGGCTTTTTCAACATTCCCCCAGACGTCTGTTGTTTCATCCAGTTGGGGTTCTTGCGGCAAGTATCCGCAAGTGAATCCACTGGTTAAGCGTGCTTCCCCCTCGAAATCGGTATCAAGTCCGGCCATGATCCTCAGCAGCGTACTCTTACCCGATCCATTGCGTCCTAACACTCCAATTTTAGCGCCAGGATAAAATGCTAGGTGTATTTCCTTAAGCACCTCATGGGGACCATGTTTCTTTGTTAGGTCGGTAATGGTGTATATGTACTGTTTACTCATTATTGTCGGAAACGTCTAATTTCGCTGTAAAAAGTTGAATATGTGGGGATTGGTAAAACGGATTTTAGAATCTACGAGCACCAAGTAGAGTGGCGGTGATTCGGGTTATTCGAGTTATTGGTTTGTGCGGGGTTGTTCTGTTTGTTCGGAAAAATGGATGGTTGTTATGATTTCTTTACGAAAACCATTGTTCTTGTTGTTGTGTAGCGGGGTGATCGACCCGATACCCACTTAGCCTGTTGTTCCATATTCAAAACTTGTGAGTTCCCCCTTCCCACTCACATTAAAAGTTGAGAATTCTTATCGGAGCAACGCATCCCAACAGATCTGGAGTCATATTGACGCCAGGTCTGTTTTTTATTCCCACTCAATGGTGGCGGGAGGTTTGCTGCTAATATCGTAGCAAACGCGATTCACTCCTTTGACCTCATTGATGATCCGAGTGGAGATAGTGGCTAGTAAATCGTAGGGTAATCGTGACCAGTCTGCAGTCATGAAATCTTCGCTGTCTACGCAGCGAATCGCGACGACATCCTCATACGTCCGAGCGTCGCCCATAACTCCCACACTTTGCACCGGCAGTAGCACTGCGAACGCCTGAGCGGTTTCTCGATACAGGCCCGCGTTTTCGATTTCTTCGACGGCAATTGCGTCAGCTTCCCGAAGAATATCAAGTCGTTCCTTGGTGACGGCACCGAGACATCGTACTGCTAGTCCAGGACCTGGAAAGGGATGCCGCCAAACTAGAGATTCTGGTAGTCCCAACTCCAATCCAAGTCGACGAACCTCGTCTTTAAACAGATCACGCAATGGTTCAATTAGGGTAAATCCAAGTTCTTCCGGTAAGCCGCCAACATTGTGGTGCAGTTTAATGGTGGCTGCCGGTCCATCTTTGGCAGCACCACTTTCAATGACATCCGGATAAAGAGTTCCCTGTGCGAGGAACTGCGCGCCGGACACCTTTTTAGCTTCTTCACGGAAGCACTTGATAAATTCGTAGCCGATGCGTTTACGTTTCTCTTGAGGTTCCGAGATGTCTTTGAGTGTTTCCAGAAATCGTTGTTCTGCTTGCACGACCTGCAGATCTGCTTTGAAGTGTTCCGTGAATGCATTGATCACGGCGGCTTGTTCGTTTTTTCGAAGCAGTCCGTTGTCGACAAGGATACAAGTCATTTGGTCGCCGATCGCACGCGACAATAGTGCAGCGACCACTGCTGAATCGACGCCGCCAGAAAGCCCGCAGATGACCCGCTGGTCACCGACTACGTCCTTGATGTGTGCGATCGTTTCAGTTGCGAAGTCATCCAGATTCCACGACCCAGACAACTGGCAGATGTTAATAAGAAAATTCCGCAGGATCGTTCCACCCTCTGGTGAATGCGTGACTTCAGGATGGAACTGGAGTCCGTAAATCGGTAGTTCGCGATGTTTGATTGCCGCGAATGGACAAGTACTTGTTTCAGCTAAAGTTTCAAAGTCGTCAGCAATGTTGGAGATCTGATCTCCATGGCTCATCCAGACTTGCTGTTGTGAGGACGTATCCTGAAAGAGCGGAGTGGTTACTTGGGCGGTTAGTTCAGCGCGACCGTACTCACGAGTCGACACGCTTTCGACTTTCCCGCCAAAGGCATCGCATGCGAGTTGCATGCCATAACAAATCCCCAAAACTGGCAGCCCCATATTGAATAGATCGGGGTCACATTTAGGCGCATCTTGTTCATACACGCTCGAGGGACCGCCCGAGAGAATTAGGCCCTGTGGATTGTGTTCGCGGATTTTTTCGACAGAAATGTCATGTCTGACAATTTCACAATACACATTCTGCTCACGCACTCGGCGGGCAATCAATTGAGCGTATTGTGAGCCAAAGTCGAGGACGAGTACTCGTTCTTGCGAGAGACGGGTCATAACCGTTGCATCTTTCCAAGCGATCAAAGAAATTCAAAACCCGATTATAGAAACCAAATCAGAATTATAACAGTCACCCACCGCCGGAAAATTCAAAGGTATTTACTCTGATCGAAGGCTCGCATGGTGGGTTAAGCCTGCACGAATGTCCAAATGACCGTAAGAAGTAAGATACCAGCGGTTTTCTTCAGCAATAAATACGAATTCAGCATGTATATAGCGTGGTCCCTGTTGTTCGTCGAAACCAGCGATTGCAATGCCCCCTCGGACAAAGACATTAAAGCCGACGCTGGCCTCGATGGGACTGCGATTTGAGTGCAATTTCATGACCAGATTGTTTTTGATGTTGATCCGCGTGATTTTATAGCGTTTTAGTTCTGACAGGGCCTGTATGCGAGTCGCTTTTTGAGATGGGTGAATGAAAGAAACGGCTTCATCAAAATCTTGTCTTTCCACGGCGCGAGCGATAGAAACCACAGTGGCGACGATTTGTTCTCGCTCCGTCGTGACGATCGCTTCCAGTACCACGAGACCGCCAAACACGATGAAACTACCAAGGCACCCCCACAGTAGTTTGCCGCTGCCGGTTTGAATCCAGGCGGCAAAAAATCCAACAATGAAAATTACGCCTAATCCCATCGCATACCATGGTGTTTCCAGAATGGTGTTTAGCATGGTTGCACCGATAGTAGTTCGTGATGACTGTTAATTTAGCGTGTTAGTTTGACAAGTGCGTAGCAGATGAGGTTGGCTCAATTACTATGTTGTTGCGTTTGAAGAAACGTTGTCGACAAAGCATGACCCATGATACGGAAAATGTGATTCCCAGGACAATAAACAAAGGCGTTGTCGTGACCGTGTGTACCGTTTTTTGAGTGACGTTGGTTGGGTTGTCGGGGCGAGTCACGTTTTCGTATGTTTGCTGCCGAGCTTGGAAATTGCGTTGTTCGTCGTTTTGTCGAGAACTTATTTTAGACTGCATAACGAATAGAATAATCAGAGCAGCTGTGCTAAAGAGATAACCCCAAAACCAAATCGACTCTGTTAGTTTTTCCCGAGTTGGTGCATTCGCTGCGGGGGAAACGTCCCCGCTGCAATTTTCCGTTTCGCTATTACTAACGGTTGCTGTTTCCATGCGGATTGATGACCAGAATGAAAGGCCTTTTGTGGTGGCACTTGTGTATGAGAATGGTTGCAACTGGTGGCAATGGCGGAAGTGTATGGGAATCGAACCCACCAGCCCTACGGTTCACGCACGGCTCGTCGGTTTTGAAGACCGCGGCCACCACCAGGTGTGCTTCCACTTCCAGCTTTTCCAGTGCCTCGTTGTTACATTCATTAGGACATATAGCTCAGACCCAGTCTATCCCTGTTTGCTGTCGGATGCGATTTTCGTAATCACCTAACAATCCGCCAATGAGCTCCCATTGTGTTGGGCGGCGAACCTCAATATCACCCTGTTCATTGATTCTGACGATACAATCATCGACCACTCCGGCCGTCACTAGATCGTCGGCGTGAATCTCATCGTCGGCGACTAACTGCACGAGTGTCGCACCGGTCATTTCTACGAATTTCATTGTGAATTGCCTTCCTGTTCAACAGCTGCCACACGTTCGTAGAGCCGTTCACATAGTTCAATCATTACAGCCACCGCCAGTTGCTCTGCGCGATATTCGCCTTTCAGACCCATAGATTCTAATACTTCATCGACGTCTTGGCGTGTTAGCTGATTTTTAAACACGGTGACCAACACACTACGTAAATACTTTCGCCGATGAATGAAAACGGATCGGATAAATTGCTGATAATTCTTCAGGTCTTTGATACGCGCTCGTTTTTCCGGGTTCGTGACGATGTGCACGATAGCTGAGTGGACTTTAGGGCGAGGCCAGAATACTGAGGGGTTCATGATGCGGACGATCTCGGCATCGCATTGAGCTTGGATCCATAAACTTAGTGAGCCAAAATCGCTTGTTGCTGGGCGGGCGACGATGCGGTCCCCGAGTTCCTTTTGAATGGTTGCTGTCATCGATGTTGGGACAAAGTCTTCGTACGTTAACAGGTTTGAGATGATTGGTGTGGCAATGTTGTAGGGAAGATTGGCGACAAGTTTCAATTGAGCGTTTTCGATTTGTGACATCGCCGTGGCAATCGTATCCAGCAGTTCTTGGCTCAAATTGTTTTTATTGCGTAACGCATCTTGTTGTAGGAACGTGATGTTATTGAACGAAGCGAGTTCTTCACGAGCGAGCTGATGAAGGTTTTTGTCTATTTCCACGGTGATAACGTGGCCAGCTTTTTCAGCGATCATGGCCGTTAGTGAACCAGTACCGGTACCAATTTCTAGCGCAATATCTTGCGGGCCAAGTTCGGCGGAATCAGCGATCATGCGGACGAGGTTCAAGTCAGTGAGGAAATTCTGGCCATATCGGGAAACAGGATAGATACCCGCTTCATCGAGTCGACGTTTAATAAATGAAATTGTTTGACGGTTGGTCATGAGTGTTTTACGTGATGACTGTGTGAAGATAATTTGCGTTATATAGTAGTATACAAGCTTAGTTGCTCGAAGCGTCGGAAATGGCTGTCATTTGGCGTTCCACGTATTTGGCCAATAGGTCTGTTTCTAGATTGACCTGATCGCCAACTTGCAGCTTACCGAATGTAGTGACTTCTAATGTGTGTGGAATCAGTGCCACGCTGAACTGTGCATCGGTGACATCAACGAGTGTTAAGCTGATGCCGTCCACGGTAATTGAACCTTTGGACGCCATTTGTCGCGATAAATTAGGTGGTGTTTTAAACCAGAAAGTGGACCAGTCCTGATCGTCCTCGCGTTTGACGAGCTCACCAAGTCCGTCGACATGTCCAGTGACGAGATGCCCTCCGAGGCGGTCACCCAGGCAGACAGAGCGTTCCAGGTTGATGTTATCGCCAACTTGTTTCTGTCCGAGATTTGTACATGCTAATGTTTCTGGGCCTGCGTCAAAACCAAGAAGTGTTGCGTTGATCTGGACAACAGTTAGGCAGCATCCGTTATTGGCGATACTGTCCCCAATTTGAATACCCTCAGCAATGGCTGGCGCATCGATGACTAATCGGACACCTGCGGTACGCAGCTCAAGTGCATGAACCTGCCCCATGGTCTCCACTAACCCAGTAAACATGTTTTATTTCCTAATGGTTGAACAGCAGGCGATACAGTCAGCTGCAAAGAAAAATATCGGCAGAGGTACTGATCATATTCCTGATGTGCGATTGCCGAACACATTGAATGTAACCGCTCCTCTGCAGAGGGTAAACTGCTTTTAGCTGTGAATAGCACGTCTAGCCAAAATGGTATCTGTGCGGCACAATGATATGTATAGTGAAAACCAGTAACTGAAGCACAAGTAGATTCGTTTGTGCTATTTAATTTACCAGCTTCCAACGAATAGGAAAAACGGATGAGTTTTATTGCGGATATCAAAGGTCGTCAAATATTGGACAGTCGTGGGAACCCGACGGTTGAGGTGGACATCGTATTGTCAGATGGTTCATTTGGACGCGCGGCTGTACCCAGTGGAGCCAGTACCGGTGCCCATGAAGCGTGGGAATCGCGTGATGGTGACGAATCCGTGTATTTGGGCAGGGGAGTACTACAGGCTGTAGAAAATATCAATACGACGATAGCGACCGAGTTGCAGGGTTATGACGCGTTGGATCAACAAGCAATCGACCGAGCGATGATTGCCCTCGATGGAACTGCTAACAAAAGTGCTCTTGGAGCTAACGCTATTCTTGGCGTGTCGTTAGCAACTGCGAAGGCTGCAGCAGATGCCACCGGCCAACCACTCTATCGCTATTTAGGCGGAACGGCTGCCACCACTGTCCCTGCACCGATGATGAACATTCTAAATGGTGGTGAGCACGCAGATAATTCAGTGGACGTACAGGAATTTATGGTCATGCCTCTCGGATTTGATTCGTTTTCAGATGCCCTGCGTTGTGGCTGCGAGATTTTCCACACCTTAAAGAAAGTACTCAGCGACAAAGGACTTAATACGTCTGTAGGTGATGAAGGTGGTTTTGCGCCGGACCTAGCAAGTAATCAAGAAGCACTTGTGCTGATTATGGAAGCGATTGATAAAGCTGGCTATGAAGCTGGTTCGCAAGTGTCAATCGCCTTGGATGTTGCTTCAACAGAGTTTTATTCTACTGAAACTGGCCTCTATACGTTTGACGGTGAGGATATCTCCACCGCAGATATGGTGGCATTGCTACAAGATTGGGCCTCAAAATATCCTATTTGCTCCATTGAAGATGGCTGTGCCGAAGATGATTGGGATGGCTGGAAGCAAATGACCCAAGCAATTGGATCAAACGTTCAGCTCGTTGGCGACGACCTGTTTGTGACCAACACGGAGCGGCTCAAACGTGGGATTGATGAGGACATCGCAAATAGCATTCTTATTAAAGTCAACCAAATTGGAACATTGACTGAGACGATTGAAGCTATCCAAATGGCACATTTGGCAGGCTTCAGTAGCATTGCGAGTCATCGCAGCGGTGAAACGGAAGATTCAACGATTGCGGATCTTGCTGTCGCGATGAATACGGGTCAAATCAAAACCGGTTCTGCCTCTCGTAGCGATCGGATGGCTAAATACAATCAGTTGTTGCGTATCGAAGAAGAACTAGGCGCAACAGCGGTTTATGGCGGAAAGATGTTTCCCAAATAAGCTCGCCCCATAGCAATTCTATTTGTGAGGAAACGTCGAAACGTATGTTTGCGTCAATCTACGCACGTTGCGGCATGTGTGCGTATTTGAATGCGAGGATTAGGTTTGCATTAAGCTAGGTCGTGGACGATAATTATTGCAGAGGAGTTTAAACTCGATGCTGCAAAAAGATATTACGATTGATCGCCGAGGTCTATTGAAAGTTGGCGCGTTGACTTTAGGTTCCACAGCGTTCGCGTTTAGTCCGTGGGGAGGTGCACTACAAGCCAAAGTGGTTGCTGGCAATGCACACGCGGATAGTGTACTAGTGTTGTGGATGGCGGGCGGGGTAACTCAATTCGAGTCGTTTGACCCGAAGATGGAGGCGCCCCTTGAAGTTCGCGGTCGTTTGCAGGATACGCA
>DTSG01000216.1:8649-12924 GCA_012965455.1 Planctomycetaceae bacterium
TTGGTTTGGTGACACGATGAGTGAGATGTCCAAGATCGCTCACAAGATAAGCCTCATTCGTAGTTTTTCGCACGATAGCAACGATCATCTGTTAAGTCAGGTCTATACGCTGACGGGCAGGAAAGTGGATCGAAATTCTCTGTTCTCGGAGCCCAACATCGGCTCGATTGTGTCACACTTCAATGGCCCTCGTAACGGTTTACCAGGTTATATCTGTTTACCAGGGATAACTCGCCCGGGGCCACCTCCACATAATCTGTTTCAAAGCGGTTGGCTGGGGAGTCAGTATTTGCCCTATTCCGTAGGTGGGCTGCCCAAGCACGCCGATTTTACTGTCGGCGAGAAACTAGATAATCCTCCGGCGCGATATGACGAAGATTTAACACCCAAATCACTGTCGCTGTCATCCGAAGTACCTCTCGTACGATTGTCCCGTCGAGTCTCATTGCGACAGCAGTTTGACCAGTCATTGCGAAATCTTGATCGAGAACAGTCTTTAGTAGCAGCGGAGTCAAAATTTCAAGGTGCGGTGGAAATGCTGTCCACGAATCGAATTCGAGATGCATTTGAAATCAAGGATGAGCCACGTCAAGTTCGAGATGCATATGGGCGTACCAAGCTTGGAGGTCGGTGCTTAATGTCGCGGAGACTGATTGAAGCAGGTGCTCGATTTGTCGTCCTTGACTATGGCTATGATTCTGATTACGGAAATGTGTGGGATAACCACAACGCTGCCAGTCAAAACCATCCACCGATTCAAGACATGGTTCGGCGTGGGTATCATCTAGCGGGATTGGACAAAGCGTTTGCGGCTCTAATAAATGACATGGAACAGCGGGGGTTGCTCGAACGAACGCTGGTTGTCTTCTTAACCGAATTTGGTCGCACTCCCAAAATTAATGCCAATGGTGGTCGTGACCATTGGGGGGCAGCGGGCTCTATATTTGTTACCGGCGGTGGCGTTAAAAGAGGTCAGGTTATTGGTGCGACAGATAAAAGTGGTGCAGCGGTTACCACGCGGCCTTATTCTCCGGCGGACGTTGCCGCAACGATGTATGCTTCACTAGGAATTGATCACGACGGCATGGTGGCTGATTATCAGGGGCGGCCTCGACGGATTTTGGAACATGGCGCGCCGATATCTGAATTGTATTAGACGCTTGGGTAACGATGGCAGCGAGTTATTGCAAATAGACGATGCGAGTGTTTATCATGCGAGGGCGGATTTCTTCGATGGTCGTTGCTGCGATTTCTGTATTGCATAATATGAGCAGCTTTAGTTGTTGCATCTCTAGTAACGCGTCAACGCAGTCGTCATTAATCGTGGTGTTTTTTAGGTTCAGTGAAGTGAGTTTCGCGAAGAGTGTTAAATGTTCAATGGCTTGGTTGGTGATATCTGAATCTGACAGGTCGAGTTCGACTAAGGTCGTGTGTGATTGGAGTTGCTGCACGAACGAATCATCAACGACACAATTTGCTTGGCTTAGATCAATTGTGTGAATCCGAGCATTCTTGAATCGGCGGATACTGGCACCGTGACGTTTGAGTTGTTCGGAGGTTAATTGCATGAGATTCGTTTGAGATTTGCGCAATCAGGGACATATTAAGATATACCGGTTGGTTTCATTTTACACAGTATCCCTGTTTTAGCGGTGTAATAACTAAAGGTTGTGTTCGGTTTGTTCAAATGTCGATTCATTGCACACGGGGATAGTAGGCGGTTTTTGACTCTGCCTATCATCCAGCAGCTTTGCGAAGGATTTGCGGAACTGTACGTGTTTACCGAGAACATGGATGATTTGATTGGTAGGCAATTAGGTAGTAATCATGCGGGTTATGACGACTTCGTATAGTGCCACATACGTGGAAATACGAAAAGCGGTGTAAGGACGTTTGATAGATTTGAAAACCCGTGTTAGTCTGAGAATTGAATCGTTGCCTGTTTTAAGCCAAAACGGGCGGAATTTGATTAACTCAATGTATGTTTTTAATAAAAATTTTGGTAACGGAGTGTTTGCGCAGTGAACATCGATCGTTTATTTGCCCCTTACAAACCAACAACAACGCATTTGGTTGACTCGCTTGAGTATTGGTCTCGCGAGAAGCCGGATCACCTTGCCTTCACATTCTTAAAGGATGGAGAGCAAGATGAAGTTTTGGTAACGTATACGGATTTACATGACGCGGCGCGCGCTATTGCTGCCCAACTTGCGCAATATGATATTCGAGGCGAACGGGTACTATTACTTTACGGACCTGGCGTGGATTTCTTGAAAGGCTTCCTTGGATGCCTTTATGCGGGTGCGATCGCTGTTCCGGCTTATCCCCCACGCCGTAACCGCAGTATGAACCGCATTGAATCAATTTCCGATGATGCCAAACCCAAGGTGGTATTGGCTTCGTCAGATGTGATTGAACGAGCGGAAACGATGCTAGAAGAATTCCCACGATTGAAAGCCATTCCGTGGATTGCGACGGAAAATGTACCGTTGAATCTAAAAGACGATTGGGCTAAACCTGAGTTGCAATCCGATGATTTGGCCTTCCTTCAATATACTTCAGGTTCGACAGGCAATCCTAAAGGTGTGATGATCTCACACGGTAATTTGATTCAGAATCTAGCGATGATTGCTTATGCGTTTGAAACCGACCAAACGACGCGTGGAATGTCGTGGTTGCCCTCTTACCATGATATGGGCTTAGTAGGAGGATTGTTGAATCCACTGTTCACCGGATGCCCAGTTGTCTTCATGTCGCCGATGGCGTTTTTGCAAAAGCCAGTTCGCTGGCTACGAGCTATCTCCAATTATGGAACTACCATTTCTGGCGGACCAAATTTTGCTTATGACCTCTGCACGCAGCACATTACGGATGAAGAAATGGAAGGTCTTGACATTAGCAGTTGGGCGTTGGCCTATAATGGCGCGGAACCAATCCGTGCAGCGACATTGCAGAATTTCGGACGCCGGTTCGCCTCGATTGGATTCGATCCGAGTGCGTTATATCCGTGCTATGGCATGGCCGAAACAACCCTGTTTGTTACTGGGAAAACTCGCGCTGACAAACCAACGTTTCAGGCATTTGACAATGACTCGCTGCATGAACACCGTGTTGTGCCGCTAAGTCCGGATGCGGAAGGAGCACGCGTTCTTGTGGGATGTGGCAAGGTGCTGCCAAACGAAGACGTAGCAATTGTTGACCCCCAAACCTACAAACGTTTGTCTCAAGGTAAAGTCGGTGAGATTTGGATCAACAGTCCTAGTGTGGGCAAAGGATATTGGAACAAGCCAGCGCGATCTCAGCAAACATTTGAAGCTAAGTTGGCAGACAGTACGACAGGGCCATATTTACGAACAGGCGATCTTGGATTCATTCGTGACGATGACCTATTTGTTACTGGACGTATGAAAGATCTTATTATCATCCGTGGTGTGAATCGATATCCACAGGATATTGAACTGACTGTTGAGCAGACGAGCAATCGTTTACAGAATGGTGCGGTTGGCGCTTTTGCGATTGATATCGATGGGCGGGAACGCTTGGTTATTGTTGCGGAAGTACAACGTGCTCGCCGGAAAGATTGGTCGGATGTGATTCAGTCGATTCGCCACGATGTAGCCGCTGAACATGACGTCCCGCCGGATGGAATCGTCTTGGTTAGGTTTGGATCTATTCCGAAAACCTCGAGTGGAAAAATTCAACGTCACGCCTGTCGGGATAGTTTCAAAGACGAAAGTTTGAAAACAATTGCATCTTGGTTTGCTTGGGAGAACGCCGATCAGGTTTCGATGCCGACTCCGAAAGTTCGCATTAAAGTAGCCACTGGTAAAGAAGACCCAGTGTTAGTCGAATTGGTGATGAGTCAGATACGCGAAGTTGGTCGTGAACGAGCCAAGAACCTAACGATAGAAACAAACATTGTTTCTGATCTCGGTCTTGATTCCCTAGAACGCTTGCAGATCGCTAATGGCATTGAAGAATTCTTTGGAAAGCGATTTCCTGAGGAAGTGCTGCAAGATATTGATACGGTTGCTGCCGTCGTGAAAGCAATTCGAGAGAACTTTGGCGATCTTTCCCAGGCGCTTGGTACACTATCTAAGTCGCCTGTTACATTAAGCTCCAATCGATCGGAAATCCCGGAATCGGATTACGATTTCGCCCAGATGCCGGAATATCGTCGCTTATTGAAAACTAAAAAATTGTTGGCGTCCACCGGACTGCCTAATCCGTACTTTAGCGTCCATGAAGCAACCGTTCGTGATACGACGATTATTG
>DTSG01000217.1:0-10670 GCA_012965455.1 Planctomycetaceae bacterium
GTCGATACGCCGGAAATCAATACTCAAGTTGACAATCTACCAGCAGAGGTAACTCCGCTCGAAGTTTATTGGAAGATGGAAGTGATGACTCCTGATGGGGTGACCCATTATGAATGGATTAAACAGGATAGTGATCCGACCATCATCATTGCCGAAAAACCTGATGCAGCTACGACCAACAAGTAACGTAAAACCCAACGATGCGAACGCATTGAACGAAAGAAATGAAAGATCCAGTATGTTCTCTAAACGAGTAATCTATTTTTGCGTATGTATGACGCTCGCCGGTTATGTGTGTGCCGACCCACCAAGTAATGATGACGGGCAGGCTAGCATTACCGTTGAGGCGGAACCCGAGTCGATCAAGTTGCGCAGTACCGAACAGCGAACGTTGGTCTTACCCTTTAACGTGCGGCGTTTGTACTTTGGCGATTCACAGTTAATGAAAGTTGAGCCCTTGAGCCCGACGAAGATTCGTCTGTCGGCGCTCAAACCGGGTAAAACGGAGATGCGGCTATTTAGTGCACAAGGTCACGTGCAGCAATACGATATTGTGATTCACGCGAGTTTGGTCGAATTGAAGAGTGTGTTGGCAAGAGAGTTTCCTAACGAGCAGTTAGCCCTTAGTGAACTAAACGGCGATTTGCTAATGTCGGGTTCGGTTTCGAGCCAAACAATGATTGACCGCATTGACCAGGTGGCTGCTGAGTTCTATCCGCAGGTGGTGAATCACTTGGAGGTAGTTCCGAGCGTAGTTGAGCCGCAGATTCAGTTGAAGGTGAGGATTATGGAAGTGTCTCATCTGCAACTAGAAAAACATAATATCCAATGGCCGTTATCAGCGACCAAGATTGGGAAAATGGAGCATGAGGTTGTCGGCCAGTCGGACAAGTTGCGGACGTTTTTTAAGGCTGCCGCGGATAATAAAGTCTTAAGGTTGATTGCCGCTCCCGAAATGTTGACGATCAATGGCCGCGCTGCTGAGTTTGAAATTGGTGGGAAGTTACCCCGAGTGACTCCCAATGACAACGGTAAAATAGACGTGGAATATGAGCCGTGGGGCCTCAAGATGGCAGTATTGCCAGAGCGGCTCGCCAACGGTGAGATTCGTTTAAGTATTAAGCCCCGTGTTACGCAGGTCGATGCTTCCCAGCGTACCAAGGCGTTGCACAGGGGTTTACCTCAAGTTCGCTATCACCAACGCGACATTTTAGCGAATCTAGGAGTTGATGAGCAGTTGTTAATATACGGCATGCCGTTGGTACGGGTGCGTGAGACCAAAGAGAAGATCCCGCTGCTTTCGGACTTGCCGCTAATTGGCGAATCCATTTACAACTCGCGTAAAGTCCAAGAAAAAATTGATCTGCTAATCCTAGTGGAAGCCATCGAGCTAAAAACAGGACGCATCGCCTTGGCACCATAGTGGACCAGGAATTAGGACCACGAATTAATACGTTGGTTCAGGCGGTGGGTCATACGTTGGTTCAGATTCGGCTTCCTCTTCTGCGGGGTCATCTGCTTCGGGGGCATCGTCCTTAAATGCCACCACAAAGAATGCTAGGACGCCAACTGCAAAGATAGCCGGAATTCCCCACAGGGTTTTCCAGTCGATCTCTGTAAGGTCGGTACTACCTGCGGGGGTACAGTAGTTTTCAATCACTCCTGCAACTTGGGCGCCAATTAACATGCCGATGCCTAACGTGAGCATGACGAGCAATCCTTGGGCTTGAGCGCGAATGGCTGGAGGGGCTTTTTTGTCCGTGTACATCTGCCCGGTGACAAAGAAGAAGTCGTAGCAGATGCCATGTAAAGCAACACCGGCGATAACCATTAAAGTTTGTTGACTCGACGCACCATAGGCAAAAAGCCCATAGCGAACTGCCCAGGCTAACATACCGATGGCCAACATCTTTTTCACGCCTAGTCGCACTAGCAATACGGGGACAAGAAGCATAAATAGGATTTCAGAGATTTGGCCATATGACATCGTGAGTCCGATTGGTAAGTCAACCATTTCCACCACTCGGCTAGCAATTTGGTAGTAGAAAGCTAAGGGGATGCAAATCAAAACTGAAGATAGGATGAAGATCAAATAGTTTTTGTCTTTGAGAATCTTAAAGGCATCGAAACCCAGCAATTGGCCTATAGTGACCTGCGAATCCGTGTTTGGAGGGGTTGCCGGCAAGGCAAAACTAAAGACTCCCAATAAAACCGCAGCACCAGATGTTAGATAGAACATCTCAATACTGGTTTCAATTTTGAGGAAGGTTAACGCGAAACCGGCTGCGATCCAACCAATTGTCCCAAAGACTCGCACATAGGGGAATTGCTTGCCCGAATCGGTCATATTCTTCATGGCGACCGTGTTGGTCAGCGCCAGCGTTGGAAAGTAGGTCAGCATGTACACAAAGAAAATGATATTTATTAAGTCAGCCGACGGGGCATCTCCAGTCATTTGGGTTGTTGCATAGAGCATTAGACCTCCACCAGCGAGGTGCAAAACGGCTAGTACTTTTTGCGCGGAAAAGAATCGGTCAGCGATCATCCCGATAAATAAAGGAGCAATAATTCCCGCGAGTGGACCTACTGAATATGTCCAACTGAAATCGCTTGCCCCAAATCCAATTGTGCTGAGGAAGTTGGGAGCGGTGACGTACCAAGCGCCCCAGATGAAGAATTGCAGGAACATCATGATGCAAAGTCGTACGAAAACAGACATATTGGGAAACTCCTTGGAATTCCAGCGAATTATGAATCTTACAATTGGAAAACTGATTGTAGCGTGACTGCGCTTACCATTACAAGAGAAAACAATGACTGCAGGATGCTGCTGCCATTGGTGGTTGCCATTTCTTTACCCCGTCTACTGTGTCATCTGGTAGTCGATGGTAAACGTTTCTTTCGCGGCTTCATCGGTTTTATCCAACAGCGGCGAGTAGGTTTTGACATAGATCTTGTTTTCCTTGGGTACAAAACGCAATGTTCGCAGCCAGCCATCGCCGCCATTGGGTCGGCCTTGATAATCCGTCAACATCTCGATCACTTTGCCCCCCGCGTCGTTGGTACTTGTTTGCAAGCCCACCCCTAAGACGTGTCCGCTGATGACGAAGAAAACATTCGGTTGTTTACTTACTAATTTCTGCCAAATCTCCTCGCCGCTATTCCCCGGCACTTTATAGGAGGTCGCGCACCCTGTGTCACGGGCGTCGGTTCGCATGTAGCAATGCGTGGCAATGATGACACGATGTTGCGGATATTTCTGGCATATTCCGGCTGCCCATTTCAGTGTGGCATCACGGGGAGCAAACTCTAAACTGATTACCATGAACTTCAAATCACCTTGTTCAAAGAAACAGTAGTTGTTGTCGTTGTTCTCGCCTAAATGTCCGCCGTACCATTTGCGGTCTTTAAAGCGTGCGGGAGAGAAGTATTTGTTGTACAGCGAGCTGTCGCGTTGTTTGACGACCATGTCATGATTACCTGGAACCATGCTGTAGGGCACGACGCCATCGAGTATTTGCATGGCGCGGTTTGCATTGCCCCACTCATTCTCTTTGGTCGGGGTTTGGACAATGTCGCCTAAGTGAATTGCAAATTTAATGTTGTCGTCTGTTCGCTGCTTGCGAATCCACAACGTTTGGTTGATATACGTCTCGGGATATTTCTCTGAGTAAAATTGCGTGTCGGGTAACAACACCACAGAAAAAGGCTCAGCTTGAGCCGCGATACTGCAGAACGCCAAGATCGCAAATGCCACACAGACCTTACAGATCAGGCAGCGGCGTGTTAGAGGGTGGATAGCATTGAATAGT
This sequence comes from Planctomycetaceae bacterium, assembly GCA_012965455.1. Classification (GTDB taxonomy): domain Bacteria; phylum Planctomycetota; class Planctomycetia; order Pirellulales; family Pirellulaceae; genus UBA721. Next base: position 3,813 of record DTSG01000217.1, read on the forward strand.
CGGACGGTCATAGATGGGACTCCAGCTGAATCAAAGGACGTTATAGAAGAAATGGAGGAGCGTCTAAACCAGACAGCCACGATGCTGGTTTTTTGGATAAGACTCTCTTACACAGTCCCCATCTTCGCCGCCAGCGGCGGCGGTTGCAAGGGTTTTGGCAGCAGATCATGCTGCAGGTTGGTTAGTGGGATATCTCGCAGTTGGGTAATGCCTTTTGCAGGTCAGCCACCCCGGCGTCGGTGACTTTTGTGAAGTCGAGTACCAGCCGTTGCAGCTTGGTTAGCCTCTTCAGACGCAGCAGCCCCGCGTCGGTGATTTTGGTTCCGATAAGGCTAAGGGAAATTACATTTCCATTTTCATCTTTCCCAATTGTCGCACCGAGTTGCTCAAGGGCAGCGATCGCTTCCGCCTCGGTCTCGGCACTCGGCTGCTCTGCCATTGGTTGCTGTTGGTTCTGTGCAGTATCGCTACCCGGTTGCGTTTGAGTTTGTTCGCTCTCCCCACAGCCTATGATCAGTGATAGCAGTAAGATGACAAGTGTTTTCTTCATGGTGTTTTCCCTGAGGATGTTATTCAGCACAGTTCCCATCTTCGCCCCCTGAGGCGGCGGTTGCAAGGGTTTTGGCAGGAAGTAGGTGGTGCTTGAAAAGGAACGCTACGCTTCATATGCACCTGTCTAGATACGTCGATCGTCCCTAGCCAAGCACTTCGTGTTGTGATTTGGTAAGTTGGTCGAATGTGGCCTCGATGAGGGCACGTTTGAAAGGGTTCCTGTGTGAATTGAAGGTTTGTTATGGAGTGGATTGGTTTTTATTTTTATCAGAGCGTTGGTTTGTGTGTTTTGTCTATTTTCATCCTTGTGTTTTCGGTTCGCCCGTTAATCAATTGGCTTCGCAAAACACCTAAAGATTAAAAGCCCTGCACTAAGCCCCAGCAGGCCGAGCGAAGCCTCGGTTTCCCTTGCCCAGCGGCGGTGGGGTGCTACAATCGGTGAGTCGCAATTCTCTTAGGATCACGAGGTGCTTCCATGAAACGTCTGCTGGGTTTGCTGCTAATGATGGGGGTGGTCCGGTGTGGTGGTGAGACGCTGCCAGCCGGTGATGCTGTGTCACCGTCGCCGCACTCCAAAATGTCAAGCGCCTTGCGCCACGGCGCATTCGTCATTCTTTCGCTATTGGTACTCAGTCATTCGTCATTCGCACATGCCCAGGAATTCAAGTCGACGCTCAACAAGTTCTTTGTATCATATTGCAACGACTGCCACGCTGACGGAGCAGATGAGGGTGGGCTGTCCTTAGACAAACTTGGCGCTGATCTGAGCAACCCCGCGATATTTGCAAAATGGGAAAGAATTTACGACCGCGTCCGCGATGGCGAAATGCCACCTGAAGATGAGACACAACCAAGCAAGGCACATCGCTCGGATTTTGCACGAAACCTGGGCGATCCTTTGACGAAGGCGCACGCGACTGAGAAGGGCACGGTGCTGCGGCGGCTGAATCGCCGCGAGTATCAGAACACGTTAAACGATCTGTTCGGCACATCGTTGGAGCTGGAAGGCATGCTTCCCGAGGATGCACGGTCCCACGAATTCGACAACGTCGGCAAAGCGCTCGGCATATCGATGACGCACCTGCAACGCTACATCGAAGCGGCCGGCATGGTCTTCGATGCCGCTGTCGCCAAGTCACCCGATGCTCCCAAACCAGGACTGATCGAGTGCCATTATCGTGAGTCGGAAGTCGCACGAGTATTGGGCAAGACCGTCATACGTCTAGACGATGGAGCGCTGGTTCGCTTCTCACCAGCCGGGATGTCCGGTGGACTGCTGCGAGAAGGTGGCACGCGCAGCGCCGGGAAGTATCGCGTTCGAATCACTGGGTACGCCTATCGGTCGGACAAGCCAGTTGTCGTGAATGTCTCTGGGATGTCATACCAGACGGGGTCAGACAAGCCGCTCTTTGGGTTCTTTGCGTTTCCGCCCGGCAAGCCGACAACGATCGAGGTTGTGACGTGGATCGATCAGCGTTACATGTTGACGGTCAATCCGTACGGCATCTCCGATCCGGATCACTACAAGCGAACGGACGTCAACACCTACCAGGGCCCCGGATTCGCGCTGCTCTCAGCGACGATGGAAGGTCCTCTGCTGGATGAGTTTCCTTCTCGTGGACATCGGTTGGTATTCGACGGGATCCAGCGCGTCGAGATCGAACCGCGAAACCCCAGCGACAAGCAGAAGAGTTGGTACAAGCCGAAGTTCACGATCGAGTCAAAGGACGAATCCGGTGATGCGAAGAGCTCCCTGCAACGGGTTGCGTTGTACGCGTTTCGTCGCCCAGTGACGAAAGACGAGGTGTTACCGTACCTGGAGCTATTCAACGCCGAACGAGCGAAAGGCGAGTCGTTCGAGGCGGCGTTGAGAACGGCGATTGTGGCAATACTGTCGTCCCCGAGTTTCCTCTACTTGAACGAGCCTAGCGGTCCGTTGGATGATTTTGCGTTGGCGAACCGCCTGGCATACTTCCTCACGCGAACTACGCCAGATCGAACGTTGTTGAGCCTAGCATATGAGAAACAACTCACAGGGAATTCCGACGTTCTGCAACAACAGGCTGAGCGTTTGATGGGTGATCCGAAATTCGATCGCTTCCTAACGGACTTCTCCGACGCGTGGTTGAACCTCCGCGAGATTGATTTCACGGTTCCCGACAGCCAGTTGTTTCCAGAATACGATGCGTTCCTTAATGACTCCATCCGCAAGGAAACCGAGGCGTTCCTCAAGGAGTTAATAGTCTCGAATCTCCCGGTACACAATGTCGTGAAGTCCGACTTCGCGATGCTCAACAGTCGACTGGCCGAGCATTACGGTATTGATTCCGTGGACGGCGTCGAGATCCGTAAAGTTTCATTACCGCCGGACAGCGTTCGCGGCGGATTTCTAAGCCAGGCGAGCATCCTCAAGGTTACCTCGAACGGAACAAACACCTCGCCGGTCGTTCGCGGTGTCTGGGTCATGGAACGGATTTTCGGTGAAACCCCGCCACCGCCACCGCCGGGCATCCCTGGCGTTGAGCCGGATGTCCGTGGTACTTCAACACTTCGTGAGCTGCTGGACAAACACCGCGATTCGCCCAACTGCCAGTCGTGCCATCAGAAGATCGATCCGCCTGGATTCGCGCTGGAACAGTTCAATCCCATCGGTGGATTCCGTAGTAATTTCCGCTCGATTGGTGAAGGCCAAGTTGTCGCCACCACCGTTCGCGGCCAAGCCGTCCGTTACCGCTTGGGACCATCCGTAGAACCGTCGGGTAAGTTGGCCGCCGGTCAATCCTTCGCGGATTTTCGTGGCTTGCGTGATATACTTGCTCAGGACGAAGACCGACTTGCCACCGCAATGGCAACAAAGCTACTCACCTTTGCGACGGGCCGCGAGATGGGATTCTCCGATCGACCCGAGCTTGCTCGTATCGTTAAACAATCCGCTCAGCGACAATACAGAGTTCAGGATCTGATTCATCAGGTTATCGCCAGTCCGATCTTTCAGGAGAAGTAATCATGAACGTCCCGCACATCGCTAGACCCGCGTTGGACCGACGCCATTTCCTGAAAGGGGTTGGAACCTGTATTGCACTTCCGCTGCTTGACGCGATGATTCCATCGAGCGCGACCAACGCGGCGCGCCATACCGCATCCGCCGCCGGCGTGCCACGATTTGTGGCGATGAACGCTGGGCTTGGTTTCCATAAACCATTCCTCTTTCCCGAGACGGAGGGGACCGGCTATAAACTCACACCCTATCTAGAACAGATCAAGGATCATTCCGAAAACTTCACGGTGTTTTCCGGTCTCTCGCATCCAAATCAGTCCGGCAACAACGGCCACGCTTCATCGATGACTTGGTTAACGTCCGCACCACGGCCCGGCCTCGCGGGATTCAAGAATACCATCTCATTGGACCAATTGATGGCCCGACAGATTGCAGGACAGACACGCATGCCTTTCCTGACCCTGAGCACGCGAAGCTCGTCGCTGTCATGGTCTGCGAATGGTGTTCAGATCCCCGCAGAGACATCCCCGTCCAAACTGTTTCAACAGTTGTTTGTCGAGGGAACCGCTGAAGAAATCGCTAGCGAGATCCGCGATCTCCACCGTGGCCGCAGCATTTTGGATACCGTCATAAAGGACGCTCAGCGATTGAATCAGTCACTCGGTCAGCGTGACCGCGTGAAGCTGGACGAGTACTTCACGTCTGTCCGTGACCTGGAGGTCCGCCTCCAACAAAACGAAGAATGGGTTCATAAACCCAAACCCCAGGTCAACGTTGACCCACCCCAGGACATTGATGATTCGAACGACGTCCTGGCCCGCCAACGATTGATGTACGAGATGATGGCGTTGGCCATTCAGACGGATTCCACGCGCGTCATCACATTCAACTTGGGCACCTTGAACTCCGTCCCCAGCAACATCGAAGGCGTGCGATCCGATTGGCACAATCTGTCCCACCACGGCAAAGACGAAGCGAAGATTGACGAACTAAAGATCATCGAAATCGCTGAATTCCAGGCGTTCAACGAGTTCCTGAACCGGCTGACTTCCATCGAGGAAGCCGGCAAGTCGCTGTTGGATCATACCTCCGTGCTCTTCGGCTCCAACCTTGGCAGCGCGGCGTCTCACGATTGGCACAATCTGCCCATCATTATCGCCGGCGGTGGCTACAAGCATGGGGCGTATGTCGCGCATGATCGGAAGAACAATACGCCACTGGCGAATGTGTTCGTGTCGCTGGCTCAACGAATGGGGCTGGAAATAGACCGCTTTGGCAGTAGCACAGCCGAATCCGTGCGCGGGTTGGAGCGTGCCTGATTTCCGTAACCACAACAGCGGGTTTCCTTGCCCGACCGCCTAACTAAGCACTTCGTGTTGTGATTTGGTAAGCTGGTCGAATGTGGCCTCGACGAGGTACGGCCATAACTTCGTGTCCGGTGTCTTTAATGAATACAATTAAATCTGTACATTCGCCTAGTCGCTTTCGCCGTTTAATGACCGGTTTAGCAGCATTGCTCGCCGCGCTCGTTATCTTTTACGTTGTGATGCTCGTCGGCAGTGCAATCGGCGGAGAAGATTTTCATGCCCTGGGCACTAGCATGTGGGTAACCGTACTGATCGGTATTTCTGCCGGTGCAGCGGGCAGTTTTGTAACGGTTCGGTCCTGTCGGAAAAACGGGCGGTGCAGACGCGCTCTGTCTTTATGCGGCAGAACCACACTGACACTCGTAATTTGGTACGTAGTCCTAGGGGTGCTTGCATTAGCGGGAGAATCCAAAATCCTCAATATGGGTACTGTCACACTTTGTCTATTCCTGCCCGGGGCCACTACCGCCTACCTTGCCTACCGTAAAACGGGACTTTCCGGAGATTGGCTCTTAATCTCTCTTGTTGGTGTGCACGCCATTACCATGATGGCGTCCATTGGCTTCCAGTGGTGGAACCCCGACATGTATTGGCTTCGCGGCATCATCTACTCCGGTGTCTTTATGCTTCTCGTGATGTCCATTGGATTTATCAAACGAGTAGTTCAGCGCAAGTCTTCTCTCGCGATGACCACCTACTACCTTGTCGTGCTTGTAGCCATTCTCGGACTGAACCTAGCGACACAGTTGTCATGGCAAGTTTTCTATATTGATATCTAGGGTGCTGAATGACTAAAAACCAAATCATCCCGGTGGTCGTATTCACTGTCTATCTATGTCTTGCGCACATTCCCCGGGGCAACGAGACGTTTTTTGCGGATGCCAACAGCCAAAATCAGCAAATCGATTTGAGAACCGAATCGATTCTCGAGCAGTTCAATCAAATCACTCTGGCGGGAATCGCTGCAGAGAACAATTTTGCGGCCGGACTTTTTGAAGCAACGCCTGCCGAAAATATGGTGCCCTATCCTGGAGAGGATTTAGCCAGTTTTCATCGCGATAATGAACCTTTAATCGGGGCATACGAAAAAGCACTAGGGATCCATGTAAACACAAATCCTGACGACGAACTTTGGTGGAACTACCAACCGGGGGAAGACACAAATGACCCAACCGTGCAGCGATACCTAGAACGAGATCGCTTAGTATTGGACGAAGTCGTTCGGTTATTGGATCGTGAATTTTATCGAACTTATCTCTATTCAACAAATGGTTCGATGCCAAACGGTTTGCTGCCACTAGTCGACACGTGCAGACGGGCTAGTCGAGCCCTAGGCGTCCGTGTCGACCTTGCCCTGCGCGAAAATCGCCTCTCCGACGCACTGGTGGATGCATTGGCGATCGAGCGATTGGGGCATAAGTTGATGGTTGAAGAGAATATGATTGTGAGTGTGTTGGCAGGAGGTGCTATATTCTTTATGGGAAATCACGCCTTATGCAAAGTCATTTCCCACCCCCACTTTAATCACGACCACCTTTCGATGATCGAGGACTCTCGGAAGCTGCTCATTGGCTCACTAGGCGTGCGGGGAATGTACGGTGACAAGATTATGACCCTGCAAGGCATTCGTTATTTTGAGCTGCGAGGAATGAATGGCGTGCTAATGAGTGCCGGAGAGAAGATGCAGGATGAGGCATTTGTTGTCAATTTAGCCGCGGCATTGGCAAACTGGGATCAGGTCTATGAGTTTTTTGACTATAAACATGAACTCTGCATTGCCGTTCTGGAAGAACCCGATTTTGACGAACGACGGGAACTCACTGCTTCGCTTCGTGCCGCTTGCTTGGAGAAACAAGTGGACTACAGTCTTCCTACTCAATCGGTTATTCACTATATCGATAACCTATATTGCTCATCAACCGAGTATATTTTGAGGGGCAT
>DTSG01000217.1:10680-12870 GCA_012965455.1 Planctomycetaceae bacterium
CGACTGTATGAATGTCTGTCTGGCGATCAAGAAATTCCATTTGGACACGGGTCAGTATCCCGTTCAACTCGACGAGCTAATCGGCAAATACCTGCAAGACATCCCTCGCGACGTCACAACGAATGACCCCCTTAAATATATTAAATTTGCAGAGGGAGCGCTGGTGTATTCGATCGGCTTAGACAAGATCGATAGTGACGGCTGGAGCTATGAGAATCTGATAGAGCCCCCTGGGGCCGGAATCTATCTCGACGACATCACGTACACAGTTGGAACGGATGACCGGATCGCTCCGACTGGACTCCCCAGCAGACGAACCGAGATTCCAGGTGGTAAATGGTCCAAGGACTATGAGGGCGGTTGGGATGCCAGAAGTCTCATCTTCTATGGAAAAACGGTTAGTGAATCTGACCTCGAAACCATCTTTATGCTAAGTACGCTGGAATATCTTGATTTCAACAAGGCCACTCTCCCTGCTCAATGGCATCGCCAACTTCCGCTACTTGAAAAGCTTTCCATGATAGATCTTAGTAATACGCTAGTGGATGATGCCGAGCTTAGGTCCATTGCCAAATTGCCAAATCTTCGCACGTTGATTCTCAATGCCGCAACGATTGAAGGAGATCTGAGTGTTTTGGCGAACGCCGAGCAATTGTCAAATTTGCAACTCGCACAAAGCGATATCAATGACCAGAGTATTGAACAGATCAACAAGATTAAATCTCTTGAAAGCCTCACACTAACGGAAACGGTCATCAGTTCAGTTGGCGTATCCCATCTGACGGAATTGCCAAATCTAAAGTTCCTCAATCTAAGTGATACAGAAATAACCGACCATGCCGCCGCGATGTGTTTGGAGATCAAGACTCTCCAATGGCTGAGACTGGACTACACACCAATCACCGATAGTGCGTTTCAGGAGGGGAAGCCAGGCCCAAATCTGACCGCACTCAGCCTCAATGGAACAAACGTTACGGCAGCCGTACTGCCACTCGTTTCATCCGTCCTATCGGTAGCCGTGAGACACACGGACATCCCAGAGGATCTGAACGCAGAGTTTGCAGCAGTGGATGAACATCACTTACCGTCAACTACAAAGACTCAAAACTCCAAACCGTTTGGAGACGCCGGCATCATATCCGGAATGAACTACAAGCTTCTCACGCATGAGTTTCCATTATCCATTGAATTAATTGGGAGAAATTCACCCGATATGACCAAACGCCGACTGGCATCCATTTTAAAGGATATTTCGGGTGACTTTGAAATGACGGTTAAAGTGTCTCCAGATTGGGATTCGTACGACCGGATCGTTTCTGGATCCGATCAATCCGTGGCTTTATTTGCTGGACTAATCGCCATGGACACTGACGATCATTCACTTTTATGGGGTTGGAATCATGGCCATAGTGGTGATGAGGGCCCTATAAATGAAGCAGTAACATTCGCTCAATCATTTGCTCGTCACTCTTCAACGCCTACGCCGATGTACATCCGGGATGGTTACCTAACTGCACCAACAATACCAGAGCCATTTATTGCCTCCGGTTCAGTTTGGCTGCGTCTTCAGAGAAGGGGTGATCTGTTTATCGCATCGCGCAGCAGTGATGGCCACGTTTGGTCTGTGTCGTCGACGTCAAAAACGGCGCTTGGTGAAGACTTGAAAATTGGGCTGCGGTGTTATTTCAATTCTCGTGGTTACGAGAGCAGACGGGCCGCGTTCAAAGTAACTGTAGATCAGTTTTCGATTCAGCAGTAATGCCCCTATTTTCCTTGCCCGGTGGTGGCGTGGCGGGGTTACCGAACTACGAACACGTGAGCAGGGGTTGGTGGGTGTGGGCGCGATAGGGGCGAAACGGATTGAAAACAGACCCCTTTCACTTCACAACAATTCCATTTCTTTGAAATTCATACTCGTTGACTAAAATGTTTGCTGAAACTCTCATTTAGGCGGTTGACTGATTAGTGTTTTTTCCAAAGTGTTTGGGGTCACGCGGTAGTGTGCCTGACCATCAAAAAGATAGAGTTGGTTATCCCAAGCGCACATCCATTGAACCGCAGTCCAGTCATGGGAACTGCTGGCCATTTCCAGAGACGTGAGGTTGATGCTGTGTAGAGTACTTCCCTTGAGGATATGAACGTGGTTGTTGGTTGCGACCACAAACCGCGTTCCACTCCAATCTCCGGCTC
>DTSG01000218.1:0-674 GCA_012965455.1 Planctomycetaceae bacterium
CTTCGGCAAGGATTTCTAGTGCCTCGCGGAAATCGACCCCCTCGCGTTGCATTACAAAACTAAAAATATCACCGCCAATGTCACAGACCCAACATTTCCAGGTTTGACGTTGAGGGTCGACCTGCATACTAGGGCGTTCATCATCGTGCCATGGGCACAATCCAACATAGATCCGACCTCGTTTTTGCAGATGGATACTTTGTCCGGTTAGGTCAACAATGTCCGTCAGTTGCCGTACTTGCTCCTTGGCATCATCATTGAATTCAGCTGGCATTGAGGTAACCGGTACGTGGGAAGTAGAAATCTAGATTGGATGTTGATGTTAAAGGCGAAAAAGTAATGACACTAACAAATAGAATGTTACCGTGTTTGGTAAGTATAGTATTTTCATGAGTACGCTGCGAGTGTCATTTGGAACAGCCAGGTTTTTCAATAAGTATATTTGACTTTTACTTGGCAAATGTTGTAGTCTCATGATGAATTGCTTGAGAAACGGAAGTCCGGATAAACGCTGGCCAACGAGTTGCCCAGTCAGGAGGGGTGCAACGATGCAAAAGCCGATTTACTGCAGTCAAAGCGCATTCGAATTATTCGTGTCGCAAATCGGACAGCTGGAAACAGATGCCGGTATTTGCAATGCGGTGACAGCGATTGCGATGCATTTTGATCGGCGA
>DTSG01000218.1:684-3660 GCA_012965455.1 Planctomycetaceae bacterium
GTTTCTCCGCAAGTTGTGACTTTAGAACTGGCCGACATAGCAAATCAAGTCTGCAACAGAGTTGTTAGCGATAGCAGTCGTGCCCTGACGGCACATTTACATCAGGTGCTTTTTGAGGAACTTGGTTTTCGAGGTAACACGGAAAACTTTTTTGACCCAAAAAATAGTTTTTTGCCGTACGTGTTAGAGCGAAAGTGTGGGATACCGATCACGTTGGCCTTGGTGTATAAGTTGGTGGCGGGACGTTGTGGGTTGGATGTGGTTGGGCTTAATACCCCAGGTCATTTTCTGGTTCGTCTAAACCTAGAAAATGAACGGATGATCGTTGATTGCTTTTGCGGCGGAGAATTGCTCAGCGCCCACGAGGTTAGCAGTCGCGCTATGATGATGACGGGGTGCCAAGAACTGGCCGATTCTCCAGTGATTGAAGTCGCAACACACCGGCAATGGGTGACACGGATTCTTGCTAACCTGATTCACGCATTTTCGCTTGAAAATCGCCCCAAGGATATAGCCGCTGTCTCTGAGTTGCACGATGTGCTGAAAGTTGCATACTGATTTGAACCACACTCGTTTCGCATGACTCTCAGTGTTCGTGTTTATTGGGATCGCGGTCGATGTGATTCTGATTTATGTGCAGGTGCAGGCGGGGAAGCTGTTCGAGCAGTTTTACAAGACCCTCATCCGTGACAACGGTGTCGTCGAGGTATAGTGATTGTAGGTGCTGCATGCCGTAGAGTGCAGGTAACCCTTGGTCATCAATTGGGACTGCGATCAAATGCAAAAAAGATAACGATGACATTGTGGCAATTGATTCAAGCGATTTATTGGACAAGCGTTTTCCACCGATTCGCAATAGCTCAATATTCGGGTGGGCGGATAGAGCGAGAATCCCATCGTCAGTAAAATCGGCCTGCGGAAGATTTAAAAATTGTAATGATCTCATATTAATGATGAAGGGAATTGCAGCATCGGTCAAACGTGAGCGAATGCGGAGTTGAATTAGATTCTCCATGGACGCAAGAGGGATAAGTCCTTTTTCCGACATATTGCTGCTGTCAATTAATATACTGGTGATATGATTGCTATTGGCGAGTAACAACAGTTCCTGATCGGTTACCTGCAGTCCATCCAAATGTAGAGTCGTTTTCGCTGGATTGGTCAGTGTATCATTAATGACTTGTCTTGCCGTTGTCTGGGCCGCGATTGCGGAGGCCTGTCGCGTCTCAGGCAACGGAGCGTCACAAGCGGCAATTAGCACGACTGTTAGAATAGCGTAGAGCTGAACAGTCGTGATTATCCATCTAGGGCAACGACGGGTGGAATTTGAGTTGGACACTTCAACAGTCATAAGAAGAATTTACAAGTAGGTGGAAAACAACGATAGCGTGTACTATATTGATAAGTAGCAAATCGTTTTGTTTATTATACATCGCACGTCCAACAACGCAGTAGGGATAGGAAGCCAATGAGAAGAATGCAACATAGTCTAGTTAGTTTGTTATTTTTGTTCACCCTGTTTGCTGGGCTTGGAATGCAAGAAACGGCGCCTCCTGCGGGGGAAGCCTTGGTAACGGCGGCGCAGGCCTTTCAAGGTACTTTGACTCCAGAGCAGAGCAAGGTTGCGGTGCTGGCCTACGACGATGAACGTCGGGTTGATTGGCACTTTATTCCAAAGGCTGAACGCAAGGGTCTAATGGTACGCAATATGACGAGGCCACAGAAAACAGCCGCAGCTACTGTGTTGAAGGCAGGGTTGAGTGTATTGGGCCATCGCAAGGTGCGACAGATTATGGCACTCGAGGCAGTTCTACAGGATTTGGAAAAAGAAAATCCTGGAAAGTTTGCTCGGGATACTTTGCGATACTATTACACGCTTTTTGGTGATCCGGGTGAGACGGGCACGTGGGGATTAAGTATCGAAGGACATCACTTGTCGTTGAATTTTGTCATTAAAGATAGCAAAGTCGTTTCGTCGACACCACAAGTTCTTTGTGCTAACCCGACCATTGTGAAATCCGATGTCGGTAAAGTTAAAGCGGGTACTCGCGTATTAAAAAACGAAGAAGAGTATGCTTTTCAACTGGTGAATATGCTAGACGCTGAGCAGGCCAAGATTGCGATTGTTGACGAGAAGGCCCCTCGCGAAGTGCGTAGCGCTGGCGCTGCACAGGTGCCTCCGGGTGAACCAATCGGAATTGCCTGGGCTGATCTGAATAAAGATCAACGCAATCTGCTGCGGAAGATAGTACGAGTTTATGCGGCGACGATGGCACCGGCTATTATGGAAGAGCGGATAGCTGATATTGGTGAGGGCAAATGGATGAACGTGCATTTCGCTTGGGCAGGCGCCACAAAACCAGGCAGCGGGCACTACTATCGAATTCAGGGACCAACATTCGAAATTGAATTTGTAAACACTCAACCGGACGCCGCCGGAAACCCCGCAAGTCACATTCATTGTATGTGGCGGGACGTTCGAGGCGATTTTGCGATAAGTAAGTAAGGGTCTGTCGTTTAGTACTATCTATGGGAAAAGTTTCCAGCGCGCTGCAGTTTTGAGATAATCAGACATTAATTAAGGTTTTAAACTTCCTCCGTTGGAAACATCTTCGTAGACAGGTCAGTCGACGTACTGTTGTTACGGAGGCCGAAGGTAAAAGCGACTCCGACTAAGCCCTAACAGTCGCCGCTGAACCGACAGAATCGGTCTCGATGCCATGGGCTAAGGAGCACCGCCAAGCAAATAATTCGCCTTTTTGAAAATGCGGTTGAACATCGGACGCGTCAGGCGACCGGTAAACGTGTTCTGTTGGCTTGGATGATAGCTTCCTAGCAATACACGACCGTCGGGTAATTGAAAAGTAGCACCATGACTGAATTTTGGTATCGGTCCAGCGTACAGACCGCTATGTCGTAAATAGTCGATCGTTGCCCGCCAAGCGATTTGACCAAATGCTAAAAACACTTTCACCG
>DTSG01000219.1 GCA_012965455.1 Planctomycetaceae bacterium
CCATGGCTAACCGGCTGGCAATAAGCCGCCTTCGTCTTATAGGCCACCCAATAACTTCGAGGCTTTGCTAGCCGCGATGGCACCAATCGCTGATCCGTTTTACTGCCAGAAAATCTCAGTCAGAACCAACCCATCGGGGTGATCGGTTTTCCATTCTCCCCATAACATCAATTCAAATGGGTACTCACTATATGGAATATCTTCTGCTTCCTGTAAAAAAGATTGGCCATCGACCAAAATTGCCATATGCCCGGCGGCGCAGGTGCGATTCAAAACTCGCTCGAAATTCAGGAGTTGCTAGCACGGTACCAACACAAGATATTGCTGTGCATCAACGGGCATACCCATGTGGATTCTCTTTTGCAAGTCGCTGGTGTTACCTATCTGCACATAAACTCCGCTTCGTATAAGTGGGTGGGTGGCGCAACAAGAATGGCTTACTATAAAGATCCCTTGTTTACGACGATTACTATCGATCCGGAAAAATCGCTTGTCACCGTCGAGTCAAAATCCTCAACATGGAAAGCGGCACCACTGGCAGACAGCGGCTACTTTGATCGGGACGATGCGCCGCCGGAATCCATAGTCGTTCCAGCGATCCGACGGCGGCAAATCAATACCCGCACCCAAGAAGTTCAAACAGAACCCCTGACGATCAATTCTAAAGAATCCCCAGCGACAACACCTTTGAAAGTGATGACTTGGAACATCTGGGGGCAACTCAATCAAGACCCGAAGTATACGATCAACAGCAGAACTGCGCGTGATCGAACCATCGAGATTATTCGCCATAGCGGCGCGGATGTAGTTGCCATGATCGAAACATACGGTTCGGCCGCCGACATTGCCAAAGCGTTGGGCTTCCACTATTACACGCCATCCGCTGCGGCAAATTTGTGCATTTTTAGTCGCTATCCGCTCACGGATGTGGAACCGCTTAAGGGACTTTCCTCGTTCTCGTTCATCGCCGCAACAGTGAATCTGCCGGACGGAAAGAAAGTCCGCGTCTACGATATATGGTTGACCAGCGGTGGTCGGCATATTGTGGCGATTAAGGATAAACAGCTAAGCGATGCGGACTATTGTGCGGGGGATGATCTGCGATTTAACCAACTCCAGAAGTTCTTGGCGCATGATGATATTCGCAAACATACCGCCAATTCCGATCAAGTGCCAGTGATCGTCGCGGGTGACTTCAATTGCGTTTCCCATCTCGATCACACGGTAGTAACTCGTCAAAGTAAATTGAATCAGTCGAGAGTCCTGCCGATTAAAGTCTCCAAAGCAATGCATAAAGAAGGTTTCTCGGACACGTTTCGTCAGTCCAATCCAGATATTCTTGACTCGACCTTGGGACACACTTGGACGACCGTCGGAACAGGTTATCAGTATGTATCCGGAAAAGGATTTGTACCGGTTAAGGAACATCCGCAACCTGAATACCGCGATCCCTACGCCAGAATCGATTACATCTATGCTATTAGTTCACGTCTTTACGCAATCAACTCCAGGGTCATTAGTCACCACCGGTCGCAGTCAGAAAGAAGCTTCCCCGAGTTCCCATCAGACCATGCCGCGGTTCTAACGGAGTTTCAAATCCGCCAGAAGTAGATCAGCACGGTTAACATCTGGATCGTTTTTGAGTGAGACTCAGAATCGCCAGATTCACGGAACCTACACTACGTAAAACTGAGGATTATCTATTGGTTTGTCCACGATAGATCGTGGTTCTTAATCGGCAGATCGCGAACTCTTTTCCCGGTTGCTGCGAAGATGGCGTTACACAATGCTGGAGCGAACGAGCCAATTCCAGTTTCGCCGACGCCAGCGGGAGCGGCATCGCTTTTGATAATGTCGACGTTGATCTCTTGTGGAGCATCGGTCATGCGAGCTACCCGGAATCCGTCAAAATTGGTGTGAACCGCCCTGCCCTTCTTCATCGGCATCTCGCCATACATGGCCTGTGAAATACCCATGATCGCGGCGCCTTCGACCTGAGCGGAAACGCGGTCTGGACTGACAATCGTTCCCGAGTCAATCGAGCACCAGACACGGTCGACGGAGACACTGCCCTCTTTGGTCACCGTGACCTCCACAACGTGACCGGTATAGCCAAGAAAACTTCGGCAACAGGCGATGCCCAGGCCCTGGCCCTGGGGTAAGTCAGTGTGACGGGCCCAGTTAGAATGTTTGGCCGCACGAGAAATGACATTCTTGAGCCGACCGATATCATAAGGGTACTCTTTCGGGTTGGCGCCTCGATTTCCTAGCTTAAGAGCCGCCAGATCCAATTGCCGATCGTCACCGAGGATATCTAGCAGATATTCGTAGGGATCCACGCCGGCCGCTTGAGCAAGCTCGTCCGCAAACGAGGAGACAGCAAAGTTCTGGAAGATATGACAAACCGCGCGGAGCCAACCAATACGAGTGTGTGCTTTGGCTTTACCAACTTCGACCTGAACGTTGGGTACGTCGTAGGGAAGGTCGGTCAGTCCCATTTCAGCTTCCCAAGTCGCCGGTGTGTCCGCGCCGACGGCAAAGGTTGAAGTAATTGATGGATAAGCACCTCGCATTAACCAGCCCTCTGGCTTACCGGCTGCATCCAGCCCCGCTTCGCAATGCACCGCGGAAATCGTATGGAAATAATCGTGCCGGAAATCGTCTTCGCGCGTCCAGGTTACATGGACCGGCTTTTTGAGAATGCGTGACAGCCGCGCTGCTTCGACACAGTAGTCTGGCTTGCTTTTCCGTCCGAATCCAGCACCGAGTAAGGTCACGTCGCAATATACCTGCTCGTTAGCAATGCCCATTGCCGGACCCACGGCTTGCTGCACGGCTTGCGGGTTCTGTGTCGCCGCTTTCAAGTAGCACGATGTAACATCGCCTTGGTCATTGGTCTTTACATCAGCAACTGCACAGGTAGTTTCCATGGGAGCGTGAGCAAGGTGGGGCACAGAATAAGTCGCGGATACCTTGGTGTCGGCCTTGGCAATGGCACCGGCGGCATCACCTTGAGAACGCAACGTCTGGCCAGTTCTGCTCACGGTTTCTCTTAACGCAGCACTAAATGCTTCCGTGTCGTAAGTAGCATTTGGGCCCTCGTCCCATTTTACATTTAACGCATCCCTGCCCTGCCAAGCAGCCCAAGTACCAGTGGCAACTACAGCGACTCCCCCAAGTTGTTGGAAAAGTGGGGCGCCCTGAAATTTGGGTAATTCGATTATCTCAATCACCCCGGGTATCTTTTTGGCAGCCTCGGCGTCATAAGACGAAGCCACTCCACCAACGACCGGGCACCGTGCGATGACTGCATAGACTTGCCCCTCGATACGCGCATCAATTCCGAAGATGGCCTTGCCTGTCAGGATGTCATCAAGATCCGCGATCGGAAAACTTTTTCCAATGTACTGAAATTCGTCGGGCGACTTAAACTTTAATGTCTCCGGCTTGGGAGCTGTAAGCTTAATAGCAGCGGCAACTAGCTCGCCAAAATCAATTGATTTCTTGGTTCCCTTTAACACGACTTGGTTGTTCTTAGTGGTGCAGCGACCGGCATCGACGCCCCATTGTTTGGCGGCTGCTTGTTGTAGCATTGTTCGAGCCAGCGCTCCCGCAACTCGCATGGTCTTATAAAAGAAGCGAAT
>DTSG01000220.1 GCA_012965455.1 Planctomycetaceae bacterium
GACAATGGATATTCAACTGGTCTACCCGGTCCAGATGATCCAATTTCATTTTGCAGCATGACCCACGGAACTGGACACAAACCATGCCCACAGATAACACAACGACCTCCGTCGTCTTGGCCGGGATTCCAAAAACCAACTATTCGCTCTATCACCGAGTCCGATTTGTGGTCGGAGACCCCACTGCCTTCATACAAATCACTGGCACAACTGACGATCATACAATGTTCATTTGTCGCGATATTGAACTGCAACGCGCCGCTGAACACGCAAACGCCGACCGAGTTAGTTGCCCCGCAGATCATCCACCAGCCACTGGTCTGTCTGGTGACCGTGAAACGGCCACTGCCCAGGCTACCGCTCAGTATTTGATCAACCACCAAGTCGTGGAAATCCTCACCGATCGCTCTTTGCCTTACATTTTTGCTTATCACATTGAACAAGCAGGCATCAAGATTCACTACAGTCCGGCCCTCGGCGTGATGGAGCGGCGTGCCAAGGATGACCAAGAAATTCAATGGTTGCAAGCCGCACAAGCAACTACCGAGTCCGCAATTTCACTCGCTTGCGAGATCATCGCAAACGCCAACGCCGACAAGGATGGCAATCTTCTGCATGGTGGTGAAATTCTTACGGCGGAAATATTGCGGAGCATCGTTGACGTCTTCCTGCTCGAACAGGACTATTCCAACCCTCGGAGCATCATCGCTTGTGGCCCCATCGGTGCGGACTGTCATAACTACGGCACCGGAGCGTTGCGCACCGAGCAACCAGTCATCGTTGATATCTTCCCCCAGAATCGGCGGACGTTATACAACGGCGACTGCACTCGCACCGTCGTTAACGGAACCATCGACGAGATAATTCAACGTATGCACACCGCCGTTTGTGAAGCAAATTCCGCCGGATGTGCCAGCGTAAGGGCCGGCGTAACCGGTGAGGAAGTGCATCGAGCTACGATTCAAATCATCAAGGACAATGGATATTCAACTGGTCTACCCGGTCCAGATGATCCAATTTCATTTTGCAGCATGACCCACGGAACTGGACATGCTGTCGGACTGGACGTGCACGAACCACCACTACTGGATTTCGGTGGGCCAGAACTTATTGTCGGTGACTGCCTTACTATCGAACCTGGGCTGTATTGCCGTGCAGTCGGCGGGGTGCGTGTCGAAGACATGGTTATCACAACCGCCGATGGATGCTTGCAACTCAATTCACTTCATTCAGGACTTGACTGGACATAAAAGATGCCGACACACATGAACCTCGTATCATTGATCGACCACGCTATACTTCACCCCACCGCTACAGATGAGGATCTTGTGCGTGAATGCGCCCTAGCAGCCGAGCTCGGTGTTGCCTCCGTATGCGTAAAACCATACATGGTAGCCCGAGCAAGCGCCCTCCTATCCGAGTCCAATGTAGCCGTTGGAACGGTAATTGGGTTCCCTCAGGGAGGCAACCTGACCGAGGTCAAGGTCGCCGAGGCAAGCCTCGCGTGCGAACAAGGCGCTATCGAACTAGACATGGTAATCAACATAGCGAAAGCGCTCGAAGAAGATTGGGATTATATCAGTACCGATATACAGGAAGTGCTGAACATTGCGTTAAAGCATAATGCTATTCTTAAAGTGATCTTCGAAACGGACTATATAACTTCAATCACGGCGAAACAGAAACTCTGTGAGATTTGCTCGCAGCTGGGGGTCGGATTTGTCAAAACCTCCACCGGTTTTGGCTATACCAAGCAGGCGTCGGGAGATTACAACTATCAAGGCGCGACACTGGATGACATAAAGTTGATGACGGAACACACGACCAACAATGTCGCGGTCAAGGCTTCCGGCGGTATCCGCACTAAGTCCGCAGCCCAAGCCATGGTCGACGCCGGCGCTTCCCGGCTTGGAACAAGCGCCTCGCAAGCAATTGCCGATGATGAACCGTCCTCTGTGGGATATTAACCAATAAAAAGGGAATCCCTAGCGTCCCATGAACGCAACTGAAATAATTCGAAAAACGCGAGACCGCCGCGAGCTCACAGAAACCGAGATTCATTGGTTTGTAGACCGTTTTGTAGAGGGCGAAGTCGTCGACTCCCAAATGTCGGCCTGGGCGATGGCCGTTACGATAAATGGTCTCACAGACGACGAAACCTATCATCTCACCAATGCAATGTTTCAATCGGGTCGCACCCTGGGTATTCAGTCGAAGTCACCGCTAGTCGATAAACATTCCACTGGCGGTGTTGGAGATAAAACCTCGTTAATTTTGGCGCCGCTGTTGGCCTGTTTTGACGTCACCGTGCCGATGATTTCGGGACGTGGCCTCGGCATTACCGGAGGCACACTCGACAAACTAGAAGGCATCCCAGGATTCCAGACGAACCTCAGCGCTGCTGCTATACAGGAGGCTTGCAACGCCGTTGGTTGCGTCATTACGGGAGCCACAAAAGACATTGCACCAGCGGACGCCCTGCTCTACTCGCTTCGCGACATCACTGGTACCGTAGCTTCTGTCGAGTTAATTACCGCCAGCATACTCTCTAAAAAACTTGCGGAGGAATTGGACTGTTTGGTTTTCGATGTCAAATGTGGCAGTGGTTCGTCGATGAAATCCATTGTTCAGGGTCGCCAACTCGCCCGCACCTTGATTGATACTGGGAATCGATTTAGCGTGCGTTCTAGAGCATTACTGACCGACATGAACCAACCACTTGGAACAGTCATCGGTAATACGGCGGAAGTAATCGAAGCACGCGAAGCGATGACCACCGGAAACCCCTCCGATCTTGTTACACTAACGTCTCAGCTAGCATACAACTTGCTTAAGCTCGCCAACGTCAATGCCACTATTGAACAGATCACCGAGGTGATGACGACCGGCGCAGCACTTTCAAGATTTGATCAAATGGTGCAGATCCAAGGTGGCGATCTCAACGCAGTACCACATTTGACTTGGACCCCAGTCAAATCTCCTGTGAGCGGCGTAGTCGAGAGCATTGACTGTGCTCGTTTAGGCAACCTACTGACCACCATGGGCGGCGGGCGTACGCAAAAGGGCGACAGCTTGGACCACCGCTGCGCTATTAAAATCGACATCGCCGTTGGAGATTGTGTCCAACAGGGTCAGTCGCTTGGGCATCTTTGCCATGAAAAACCGGACCATTTTACCGACGAACTCCTCTCATCAATCAATTGGAGTGACACTCCTGTCACCCCCTTGCCTTTGGTACTTGAAACCATAGGTTAATAGGCGACGAACAACTGAAAGGCCAATTTCATGTTATCCGCTAACAACTATTCCGCGTTGCTAACTGCAGCCAACGACGCGATGAACAACTCACATTGCCCCTATTCTGAATATCGAGTTGGTGCTGCGATTATGGATAGCCGCGGTTCGGTTTACATTGGCTGCAATGTTGAAAACGCCGCCTATGGTAGTACGATATGCGCTGAAGCAGGCGCTGTTGCCAATGCAATCGCCACCGGAACAGCGGAACGCCTCGTAGCGATTGCTGTCGTTACCTCCTCGGCAGGGACGCCCTGTGGTAATTGCCGTCAAATATTAGCCGAGGTTGCACCCGATTGCAAAATTTTTCTGGCAACACCTCAGAT
>DTSG01000221.1:0-2575 GCA_012965455.1 Planctomycetaceae bacterium
GCGAGTTCACGCACTACCATGCAACCTAGCCAAGTGGGCGATGAGGGACTCGAACCCCCGACATCTTCGGTGTAAACGAAGCGCTCTAGCCAACTGAGCTAATCGCCCTCTGTAATATCCTTCGGTACTGCAAGCTACCCGCCTGTACAAAAAATATTAGCCAATAATATGTGTATTGTATCGATATCAGCAAATGGGGCAACGGTGCTGCAACGGCTTTTCGACCATCAAGAACACAAATCCCTAGAGTTGTAGCATTTCCTGCACGGACCAACTGAAGAACACAAAAGCCAACAACATAAATCCGCCAATGCAACGTGTCCACGACGGCTTATCTCGACGTAAACACCGACGTTGCATTGATTCCATCTGCTTGGGAAACCAAATATATAACAATGCTTTTACACTAGTCAACAATGCAATCCAGGTGATCACCCCACGCAATCCCCACTCAAACTCACCGTCCCCCACAACCGCGGATACTGAGACGGTCAAAAAACCGAACATGATCACAGACAATAATGTTGAATTGTCCAAAATCTCCCACACCCGATCCATCGCTCGCACTGGCGATAACAATAACGCAAGGCCTACCACGAACTCCATCAACGCAACTACGACTGCAAAAGTGATTAAATCCATGCCGACCACTTCCTTTCATTGAACTGTTGTTTGATATGCTATCATTATAACATCAGTTGATTGGAAGTCGCCGACAAAGTTGTCAGCCTCAAAGTTCTAGGTAAAGGAACGCCTCTGTCTGAATGTTACGATACGTGTTACAACGCCTCCGTCAATTCTAACCAGATGTCTTCCGCATGCGCCAATGAATCCGAGACCTCTGAAAACTTAGTGTGCACCTTCAACGCTTCATCGGCGTCTGTCGTCTCGACTAACAACTGATTCAACTCACCCTTCTCCTTATCCAACGCCTGGATCTTCTTCTCTAAGTTCTGAATCTTCCGCCGTAATTTCTTCTGACGCCTGTGCTGTTCCCCCTTGCTATCTTCCTTCACCGCCTGCTTGCCCTGCGGTGCTACCGAGGCGTCATCCTGCTGGTTCAACGAATACATATACGAATTGTGATCCCCCAGAAAACTTTTCGCTGTACCACCCTGCACTTCCACGATATTCGTAGCCACCCGCTTCAGGAAATGCCTTTCGTGACTCGTAAATATCACCGTCCCCCGATACTTCAGCAAGGCCTGCGCCAGCGTCTCCACCGTCTCCACATCTAAATGGTTCCCCGGTTCATCCAATACCAAAATGTTGTAATCACCCAATAACAACGCCGCCATACACAACCGCGCCCGCTCACCACCACTTAACACCTTAATCTTCTTGTTCACATGCGAATCACGGAATAACAACGCACCGGCTGTCGCCAATATCTGCTGACGCGTCGTCCCTCCAATCGCCTCGTAGTCCAAATGCTCGTAGACCGTCCGTTGCTCAGGCAATGTCGTATATACATGCTGAGCATACGTTCCAATGACACTCGCATGACCCCAGTTAACATCGCCGCGCAAGGGTTTTAACGACCCTACCAAACTGCGCAACAAAGTCGTCTTGCCCTCACCATTGTCGCCCACGATCGCGACTCGCTCGCCATGATCAATATCGAAATTAATCCCGCTGGCAATCACATGCTCACCGCTATCCCCATACCCAATCGACAAGTTTTCACAGCGCAACACGGTGCCCTGCCGCGGTTCCACCAAAGGTGCCCGTATACGAGCCGTCGCCTCCGCCCCCGCAACTTCCGTGACTTCCAAGCGATCCAACTGTTTCTGCTTACTACGGGCCTGACTCGCCGTATTTGCGCCAGCTCGATTTTTCGCGATGAATTTCTCCAACTGTTTCTGCTTAGCAACCACAGTCGCATTCACTCGCAAATCATGTTCCTTACGCTCATCCTGAAACTCTAGAAACTTGTCGATCTTGCCGGTGAACTGCGTTAGTTTCCCGCGTGACAGATCCAACGTCTCCTCACACGTCTGCTGCAAAAACCCACGGTCGTGTGAGACCATCAATACACCGCCGCGAAAGGATCGCAAAAAGTTCTCTAACAAAATCTGGGTCCGCAGGTCCAAGAAGTTCGTCGGTTCATCTAACAGCAACAAATTAGGTTCATGCAATAACAGCGCAGATAATTTCACTCGCGTCTGCCAGCCACCCGATAAAGCTGAAACTGGGCCGTTAAGATACTCGTCCTTTAACTCAAACTTGCCGGCCACCTCCCCGCACTTCCAATCAGACCGACCACTGTCTCGCATCAAGAAATCAAGCGCTGATTCCTCGGGCTTAAACGTGTCGTGCTGACGCAAATACCCAATCCGTAACTTGGGGTGCAAGATGACCTCGCCCAAATCCAACTCTTCCTCACCAAGAATCACTCGTAACAGCGTCGACTTGCCCGTACCGTTCCTGCCTACAAAGCCAATTTTAGCGTTCTCAACAATCGAAGCATCGGCGCCGTCAAGCAACACTTGGTCTCCATAACTCTTATGGGCATTGCGAATTTGAATTAGTACGGTCACGGTGCTGTCTTTTGTATTGAAATAAAATGGGACAC
>DTSG01000221.1:2585-3614 GCA_012965455.1 Planctomycetaceae bacterium
CCGCCAGCGCCTACAGCTAGGGCGGGTAAACTACTATACGTAAATCTAAACCACAAATTTACACGAATTTACAGAAACGCGAAACCACAAATTCAGACTTGTATTCTGGTACAATGCCACCATGAGAAAATCAAATAGACGACAGTTTTTGCAAAACAGTACCGCGACGATGCTCGCAGCATCCACGGCCCCTGCCTTTGTAAAAGCAACTGATAAATCTGATAGTAAACCCAAGATAGTCGGCTCCGGCGAATGCCAATATGTTGTCGAGCATGACTGCATGCAGGTTCCCGATCATATTCAATGGGAAGATACCCATGGAGTGGCTGTTGATGCTGCAGGACTCATATACGTCAAGCACCGTACCAAGACAGTCGAGTTGATGGACGCAATTGTCGTGTTTGATGAAAAGGGACGTTTCGTCCGCTCCTTCGGCAAAGAATACCATGGCGGTGGACATGGGATTGATATCCGCAAGGAAGGCACCCAAGAATACCTCTACCTTTGTGATAACAAAGGCTACATCGCGAAAACCACTCTCAAAGGCGAAACGATCTGGAAGCAGACAGCCCCTCAAATCGATGCCTACGCCGGTGCCGCTCCGTTCATCAACCAAAAACCCGGCATCTGGGGCAAGGGCCGTAAGTTTAGCCCCACCAACATCGCCTTCGCCCCTGACGGGGGATTCTTTGTCGGCGACGGTTATGGCTCTAACTTCATTATCCGTTATGACAAAGACGCAAACGTCATCGGCCACTTCGGCGGAACTGGCACTGCCCTCGGTAAATTCCAGACTCCGCACGGCCTGTGGTGGGATGATCGGCCAGGCCGCACCCCTGCGCTCGTCGTCTGTGACCGCGCCAACGCACGATTGCAATATTTTGACCAATCCGGAAAACAAATCGGTGTCGTCAAAGACATGCTATTCCCCGCCGATATCGATACGCAAGGTGACCTCATGCTGGTATCCGACCTCCACGCTCGCATAACGGTCCTGGGAAAAGATAACCAAGTAGTCGCGCAACTCGG
>DTSG01000222.1 GCA_012965455.1 Planctomycetaceae bacterium
GTTTCCGCAATCAAGAGTTTGCTATCGAGAGCTCGAGTTAACTTACGTGAAATTCTTGTTCCCTATATGAATGACGGAATGCTACCGGAATCAGTCAATGATGTACTGCAAGAACCGACTCCAGATGTGGCAGGAAGCGGAGGCACAGAAATTGATGTGCACCAAGACGATCATCCAGACCAGGACGAAGCGGAAATGGAAGGAGGCATGCAATGAGTGACGATGAGCTTGGAAACGAAACAGTCGAATTACAATTAGACGATTCAACGGGTCAAGAAGGTCAGGTTGATCAAGAGAGTCAACAAATTGTTGCCTATCTTGATGGTGAGCTTGATTCCGCAACGAATGCCGAAATCGAAAAACGCTTGGCCGATGACGCTGAATTTGCATTGCGGTTGCAACAACTACAACGGGCCTGGGAATTGTTAGATGATTTACCGCAGGCAAAAAGCAACATTGATTTTACTCGCAGCACAGTTGAGTTGATTGCAGTTTCCGCTGAAGACGATTTACAAGCGACTAAGAATCTGTTAACGCAAAAGAAGATTCAATCATGGTTGCTTCGAAGTGGGCTGATTAGCCTAGCGATTTTTTTAGGCTGGTTTATTGGTGATTGGTATTTTGGACGAGCACAACGTCAATTGTTGCGAGATTTGCCAGTGATTCATCAATTAGATGAATATCGTTTGACCGAAGACTTAGAGTTTCTAAAGCAACTTCAGGATGCTGGGTTGTTTGATGAGGAGCCGAACATTGAAGAATAAAACAAGTAATCTACGTTGGTCGGTAATTGCAGTGATGGTGCTAGTGGTTATGGTTCCGTTGCAGCCGGTTTGGAGCCAGTTGAGCCAAAGTGCGCCCAAGAGTTTTCAGGAATTATCTCAATGGCCTGCTCGAGAGCGAGCGAAGCTACAGCAAAAACAGACGCGATTTGAGCAACTTGGAGAAAGCGAGAAGCACGATCTGCGGCAGTTCCATCAGACATTACAAAAAGATCCCGCGCGAGATCAGTTGACTCAGATTATGCGTTCCTACACGCAGTGGTTGCTGGCGCTACCGACGGTTGAGCGGCGGCGAATTATTAGTTTGCCACGAGAAGAACGATTTGTGGAAGTTGAGAAGCTTGTTAGCGAGCAAAAAGCAAGTCGTTTTAAAGAACTGTTGAATTCACGACTCGATTTCGACGACTTAAGCGTTGTCGCCGACTGGATGAATGCCTGGATAAAGACAGAGAAAGTAAATGTATCCAAATTGGCGTTGGAAGTTACTGAGACCTTAAGCGAGGATATTCAACAACGCCTTGCATCGATTCCAGATTTGGCCGTCCGTTTGCGGATGACTATTTTTGCTTCGCTAGAAAAAATCGAGATGCAAAAATGGACGGAGATGTTTCCTCAATGGCAACAGAATACAGATCAATTATTGTCCACAATATCACCCAGTGCTCGCGAGATTTACGAAGAAGCCCAAGGTGAAAGAGAACAGTTGCAATTGGTCATGCGATGGGCCTATAACGCTTTTCTGGCAAAACGTTTTAATTGGATGAATGTTGATGATCGCGAGTTGGTCAAATTTTATCAAGAAGAATTGAGTGCCAAGGATCGCGATATGGTGGACCGCCTACCTGCTGAGCAATATAAAGCAGCGCTGCGGCGACTTTATTTCCGCTACAATCGGCAGCCACGGTTTTTTGAAATGAACTTTGGCAATGGTCCCCCGGCGGGACGGCTACCGATTCCGTAAAACGATCGGTAATATCACCACCTACCTGCGCTTGGTAATCCACCGTAGGCGGAGTGAACTTCTTGCGAGAATTAATATGAATGCGCAAATTGGGCAAGCTTCGATAATCCCCCCACCGATATCCAGAGAATGCGAATACGTATATATCACATCACCTGTGAAATATCGAGATATTTAGGTGGAAGTTGGCTTTGCAGTGGGCATTAGTGTTGTCAGGGAGCCGTGAATATTCTTATTCTAAGGTGAATAGATTGACTTTAATAACCCAACACCGCAGATGGTGCGCATACGTCATTGTAGGCAGTGCATCACAGCATAGGAGCGACGATTTTGTTAGTTGCAGCGACCACATCATGTTTCCCAGACTTGACACTAGACGAGTCCCTCGAGAGATTAGTGGATCTTGAGTTCACAGCAGTTGAAATAGCGATCAATGAATTGGATAATCAAATCAAGCCGTCAGAGATTCTTGCAGATGTGGAAAATGCATATGATCGCTGCCGAAAATCCCATCGTTTAGACGTGGTCAACTATTGCGTGGGGATTACTGCCACGGGTGACGAACATTATCAGCAGTTTGCCGCTATCTGTGAGTTGGCTCGGATTACCAAAGTTGTCTCTATCACAGTCCCATCCGCTGAATTGGGCACTCCGTTTAACGAAGAAGTAGAACATCTGCAGCGACTTGTGGCGTTAGCGCATAAGGAAGGTGTGCAAGTCAATATTCGCAATCAAAGTGATTGTCTTGCAGCAGATCCCGATACGATTACCGTCCTCTGCGATAACGTCGACAACCTCGGGTTGGCTTTCGACCCGAGTGTATACGTATGTGGTTCTGAAGTTGGTAAAGACCCCGAAAAGCTAATCAAATACATTCGACATTTGTATTTGCGTGATAGCAGCCCCGATAATTATCAGGTGCGAGTAGGTCAGGGGACGGTGGATTACGGTCAACTTGTACATACCTTAAATAAGCTGCAATACCGCCGAGCAATGAGCGTGGACATCGTGCCCCAAGAAGGCATTGAACATTCTGCCGAAATGCGAAAAATGCGATTGCTGTTGGAAAGCTTGCTGTAGACACAGTCGCTTCTGAATAGCAACGACCCGTCGCTGTGAGCCGTTGTCAGAAAACCTCTGCTTGAGAGTGAGGTCGGCTACATTTATTGGACGATCCAATCTGATGGATTGATTTTATGCCGCTGTTGTCTGATAATGAAATATGTAATAGATAGTCGTTTATTTTGGTTTCGAGGCAGTATGATGGTTTTATTTTCTAAACGAATTAATGCAGTGGTATTATTTGCTTTTATTGGAGGGGTCGCATTATTTACGATGCCAGCAGCAGGCAGTAATCTTGACGTGTCGGTAGATGATTGGGGAGCGACTCCAGAGGGTCATGAGATCCAACTTTATACCCTAAGTAACAAACAAGGCATGACCGTGCAGGTTACGAATTATGGTGCGACTGTTGTCTCGGTAAAAACTGCTGACCGCAACGGTAAGATCGCCAACATTAACGTGGGATTTGATTCGCTAGACGGTTACCTGTTAAGTCACCCCTATTTCGGTGCAACGGTAGGTCGTTATTGTAATCGTATTGCCAATGGCAAGTTCTCAATCAACGGCACCGAATATACTCTGGCTCAAAACAATGGCGACCATCACCTACATGGTGGAGAAAAAGGATATAACCGTGTGGTTTGGTCTGCGCGAGTCGTAAGACGCCTCGGTGGTATTGGTGTCGAATTTAGTTATGAAAGTGTTGATGGAGAAGAAGGTTATCCCGGTAACGTTTCGGTCACAGCAACGTATGTCCTAACAAACCGCAACGAGTTAGTAGTTGACCTGCAAGCAGAAACGGATCAGCTCACGCATGTGAATTTAACGAACCACAATTATTGGAATCTGAGCGGTGTGGGGAGTGGAAAAATTCATGACCATGTCCTGCAAATTGAAGCAGATCATTCCTTGGCCGTAGATGCAGGACTGATTCCAACGGGTGCATTACTTGAGGTGGAAGGGACGCCGTTGGATTTTCGCACTGCTCGTGCGATGGGAGCACAAATTGAGAAGAACGATTTAGATCCCAATGGATATGACCACTGCTTTGTTCTCAACAGTAAGGGTCGGCGTCAAACGCTGGCGGCAGCCGTCACGGACCCTGCATCGGGCCGTGTAATGAAGATATTCACCGATCAGCCGAGTTTACAGTTTTACACAGGTAATTTCCTTAGTGGTAGTGAAGCAGACGGCGGCAATGAATACCAAACTGCTTTTTGTCTGGAAACACAGCATTTCCCGAACTCTCCCAATAACGATGCTTTTCCAAGCACTTTGCTGCACCCAGGCAACCGATATCGCCATGTGACAGTGCATGCTTTCAGTGCTGAATAATTTCCCAGCGTTTGATAATCAACCCAGATTTTTTCCAATTGATCTGTTATAAGTGTACGGATGTACATTATACTGTCGATAAGCATTACAACACGGATAAGAGAAGAGTTATACAACTTTTCTCTGCTTACGCTGTTAGTTCTTACTGGAAAGGAATCTCCCTGTGGCGCCTACAGATGCATTAACTCAACGACAATTATCAATATATGAATTTATTCGTGACAATATTTTGTACCGTGGATATGGTCCGACGGTTCGTGAGATTGCCACTGAATTCGGTATTAAATCTCCCAATGGGGTGGTAGGGCATTTAAATGCGATTGAGAAGAAGGGATTGATTGTTCGCGATAAAAAGAAATCTCGCGCGATAGAGCTGACGGCAGAAGCACTCGAAGAAGAACGTGGATTGCCATTGGTCGGAACGGTTGCTGCTGGCATGACGAATCTGGCTTTCGAGCAGGATGACCGAGTGGACTTTGGTGGCATGTTCTCTAGTGATGACCAATTTGTATTGGAAGTAAACGGGGATTCAATGATCGAAGCCCACATTGCCGACGGTGACTATGTCGTTATTAAACGTCAATCAAACGCCAGCCCAGGCGAGATTGTAGTTGCCCAAACTGATGAAGGTGAAGCCACGCTGAAATATTGGTTTCCAGAGTCGAATCGAATTCGATTGCAACCGGCTAATAGAGATATGGAACCGATCTATCTGAAGAATGCAAGTGTTTTAGGGGTTGTCGTTGGTGTTGTCAGGCAGGTTTGATAACGGGGCTTGGACACCAATCGGCTCGTAAAGACCATCACCCTGTTCGGTCTAATCGGTTATTGAGTTTGTTGTAGAGTGTTTTCAGAGAGACGCCAAGTTCTTTGGCCGCGTCGGGTTTGTGGTTATTGTGTCGTTCAAGTGC
Organism: Planctomycetaceae bacterium; assembly: GCA_012965455.1. Lineage (GTDB taxonomy): Bacteria > Planctomycetota > Planctomycetia > Pirellulales > Pirellulaceae > UBA721. The sequence goes on from DTSG01000222.1 coordinate 5,052, forward strand.
GGCATAAATCGCTTGTAGCTCCAATTCACGCAAGCTCAGTGGTGGTAGTGCTTGCGTATTCGCTACGGTGGCAGTCACATCATGCACCGCCGCGTCGCTTGTTGGCGCATGAAAGCGAGATGGTAGGTGTGCTAGCGTAATTGGCAGTTTGTCACAGAGAATGGTTGCGTGTTCCACGACATTGGCGAGTTCGCGGACGTTACCTTTCCAAGTTGCTTGACGTAAGGCACCGAGCGTCGCGGAGTCAAATATCTGTTCGGGCTCGAGTTGTTTTCTATGGTGGGTACGGCAATAGAGATGGGCCGCTAACAATGGAATATCCTCGGTTCGCTGTCGCAGCGGGGGTAACGATATTTCAAAAGGGTTAATCCTAAACAACAAGTCTTCCCGGAACTCACCCTGTTCCACCATTTGTTCCAGATCACAGTGTGTCGAACAGATCACCCGTACATCGACGATAAAAGACTGGTTATCGCCGACTCGTCGGATTTCCCCACTCTCAAGAACCCGCAATAAAATAGCCTGTGTGTTCTTAGGCAACTCACCGATTTCATCGAGCAGTAACGTTCCATGGTTGGCAACTTCAAACAACCCACTACGTTGCTTATCGGCGCCCGTAAAGGCTCCTTTACAATGACCGAATAATTCACTTTCGATCAAATTTTCAGGTAACGCCCCGCAATTTACCGCAACAAAGGGATGTTCGTGACGATTACTGCGTTGATGCACGGCACGAGCCACAAGTTCTTTACCGGTACCCGTTTCTCCCCGCACTAGAACGGTTGAGTGTGTGCTGGCAACGCGATCAATCAGTTTTTCGACATGCTCCATTTTCGAGCTTTGACTAATAATGGGCGAACTACCGACCACTCGATCGAGCTGATGTTTGGCTGCTTGATATTGGCGAGCTAATTGATTCTTATCGCTAATTTTTTTCAGCAGCGACTTCAATTCAATCAATTTGCAAGGTTTCGTGAGGTAATCAAAAGCCCCCTGTCGAAGGGCCGCAACGGCTGTTTCTAACGAGGATTTTCCCGTAAGTATGATAGCATCAATATCTTCAGATACTTCTCGAGCATACGTGAGCAATTCGATACCTGACATGCCTGGCATATCAAGATCGGTTATCAAACAATCGTATCGATCTTGTTCAAGCGCAGCGACGGCTGTTTCCCCATCAGGGCACACGGTAACCGTATGGCCCATGCGTGGTAGCTCGATACCGAACAATTCCTGTAGGAATTCTTCATCATCAACAAACAGGATGTGCAAGCCTTTAGGCGACTTGGTGTCCTCGTTCATCATGTCCATAGCTTCTTTCATTGCTCAATGCTTGTGTCGTGACTGGTAATTTGACAGTAAACACAGACCCCTGGTTAATGCCAGGGCTGGCGGCGGTAATTGTACCACCATGTTCACTGATGATACGGTAGGTAATCGAAAGCCCCAAACCCGTACCCTGCTTGTTTTGTCGCCTCGTAAAAAATGGTTCGAAGACCTGCTGAAGAACTTCTTCGGTCATCCCGCAGCCATCATCGGAGACGGTGATGGTGGCTGAGCTTTTGTTTCCGTCGAGCGTTATCATAACATGTCCATTGCTGGAGATGCTGTCCAATGCGTTGGTTACAAGGTTTAGAACAGCTTGCTTTATTTCGTGACTATGAACCATTGCAGTTGCTGGCGATTTTATATCTACCACGATTTGTTTTTGTTTATATTTACCAAGATGCTGAATCATATCGACGGTGTCTTGGATAATCGGAGAGAGTTCGGTTGACTGCCGTTGAATATCACCTCCGCGAGAGAAATCAAGCAACTGCTCGGTGATGCCTTTGCAGCGGAAGGCTTCTTGTTGAATTTGTTTAAGATATTTTTGGATGATTTTGACTTGCTCATCATTTTGCGGTGAAACTGTCTCCGCAATAAGTTCAGCGACTCGAGTTTCTAACGACTCCGCACATATGGCGATGGTCGCTAGCGGGTTATTGATTTCATGCGAGACACCCGCGGCGAGGAATCCGACGCTGGCGAGTTGTTCGCTACGAATAGCTTCTTGAGTACGAATTTTAACTTGCTGGTCGAGATCGTCACGGATTAGTTTAAAATTACGAGTCATATTGTTCATTGCGAGGGCAAGTTCAGCGACCTCATCATCGGTATCGGTGACAATCTCATATTCAAGGTCGCCACTGGCAACTCGTCGCGATCCGGTGATGAGTTTTCCAAATGGCCGGACAATCCACGCATGGACCATGCGGAATAGTTGGATCAATAAAATTGCAGCGGTGATCGAAGTAAGCCACGTAATTACGATCCAAGTCCGATATTGCAGTCGAACTTCATCGACGAGAGAGTCCATTCGATTTTGCAGAATTTTAGGAAGTTGCGCCGTCCGTAATTTTACTTGTCCCAGCGCTACACCAATGACGGCATAGGAATCAAACGCATCCCTTTGATTGGCTCGGCGAATCTGTTGTCGTATCAGTTGAACTTGTTGGTTCACATCTCGGATTAGTTCCTGTTCCTGATGTATATTCCCAATGATTTCGCCTTCTTGTTGAGACGTACTAAGTTGTAGATTGTATTGTTGGGTCGAAGATTCTATCAGGTCGAGGTGATCGTTGACTCGCCTAATGGCTTTCTCGGTCAGCGGCACATCGTCATTGCGGTAGGTATTGAGCAGCGTCTGCAGGTCGTCACTGTTTTGATTAATCGCTTCAGCTAATGGTAGTTCCTTGGCACGAGTACTGATACTGCGTGCCAAGCGACGATACGAATAGACCCCTTGGAAGCTACTAAAGGAGAGTGCCCCTACGATCGCAATGAGCATTGCGAGACAGAGTGTGAGTTTATAGCGAATAGCCCAGCGGGAAAACATCGTCGAACTCCGGTAACTAACGTTTCGTCATGTTTCGTAACAAGGGCAGACCGATGGCCAGCAACAACACGTTGCCTAACCAAACACCGTAAGGTGGGAAGACTCCTGATTTTGTTTGATTGACGCCGAATTGAAATATGGGGTAGTAGGTTATTAAAATGGGGAGAAAGCACAGCCCAAAGCATGTCCAAAAATCAGCGATTTTAAAACGGATGGCAACGGCGGAACCAATGATCATGAACACTAGACAAGTAAAACCGCTGGCCCAGCGGCGGTATGGTTCGGCTTGGTATCGATTGAGAGTGTAATGCGATTTCTGCAACCCCATTAAATTGATTTTCCACTTTTCGCTGTGAAGTTCAGGCAAGTCACCCGTTAGCAATTGGTAACCAGCCTTAGTGGCAAGAAGTTGACGCTGGATATCAATATTTGCTGACGTTTCATTGACGCGGAATGCGATATCTCGGAGGGCGGTTTCTGACGGTAGAGGTTGACTCGTGGGATTTCGTGCAAAGGTGGATAGCGGCAAGTCATATTCAAAGATATCTGGCCATTCGCCAATCATATCTGAGCCGATGTCGAATTGAGTGTCTTGCAATACGACTTTTAGTTGATTGCTTTGAGCATTGAATCTTAATTCCGCCTGCCGCGCAACGAGTGTAATCGGCGGTGAATTGTCTTTGTTATGAAAGGAGATTGTAGGCCGTATGAGGGTACGGCCTTGTACGTCGGCAACGTGAATAGAAAATTGGGAATTACTATAAGATCGCTGTGTGCGGAGCATGCCATAGGCAATATCTTCCACACTACGTAATATTATGCGATCGACCCCCATGCGACCCCATGAGACAGCAATATCATTGAGCCAGACTGTTCCCAGTGAAATGATGAAGGCGAGTAGGATTCCAGGCCAAACGACAGTCATGGGCGAGTTGCCATTGGCCTTGATAGCGAGGATTTCGTTAAGGCCTGCCATGCGGCCGTAAACGACGCAAGTGGCAAGCAGTAGCGTACCTGGAATGGCAAAGCGAAGAACATCGGGGAGTAGGTAGGGAGTTAGTCTCAGGACCAGTAATGGTCCCAACCCTTCTTGAATGGCTCGTTGGGCAAGAAATACCAATAGCAATAGCATGGTTACAACCGTCACGATGACGGTGAATGTCTTCAGCAGTTCGAAGACCACATATCGGGTTATGATTCGCATACTAAGAGGGGATCCGCAGCGGATTGTAAAAATGACAATCAGATGGGAAATGTACCATTATTGGAGGATTTTAGACAATAACGATTAGAGTAGCCGGTATGTCCGCCAGCATTTTAAGCGGCGTTATTTAGAACGGAATTCGTCCATTATGTAACAAATTCCCTTGGCTAATGTCTGGAATGCGGGCAAATATTGTTTTTGCTGGAAATATTCGGTGCCTTCTACAAGATGTTCGTCAAAGGGGCCCCAGCGATATTCTTTGTCGGATGTTTGTGAGATTTCGTGTATTTGTTTTGCCGTCGTTAATAGCTTCTCTAAAATTGACTTATCGGGCATGCAACTCTCTTTGGTGTAAGGCCCTTTACCTAACGGACCTTCAGTCGTCGTTGGTTCTGCGGGTGGGTTTGATTGCTTAGACTTAATTAAGCCTGCCAGTCCCGCGATGGCACCAATCCCCACAGCACAGAGGCCGATGATTAGGTTCGTTAGGCTCAAAAACAAGCCAGCTAGGGCAAATGCTGTGGCCGTAATCCAATAGGCGGGATGCGTATTGGTGCGTTTTATTTTCCGTTGTTGCGATTCAAATGGTGCAACGGTTTGCGTATCCGTGCAAATACGATCACCAATTACTTGGACGATGATGATGGTGATGTTATCAGGGCCGCCGCGGAGGTTTGCTAAGTCAACGAGAAATTGTGAGGCTTCTAGTGGGGGTAATGTTGCCATCGCTGCGCCAATTTCAGCATCACCGACTTCTCCGTTGAGCCCATCGCTGCAAAGTAAGAAAGTGTCACCGAGTTGGACCGGAAAGGGACCCTCGCAATCGACTTGGACGTCGGGGTTTGGACCGAGCGAGCGGGTGATTACGTTAGAGGGGATGTCATCGCTTTCGTGGCCTTGAGCTCGCATTTCCCAGACCAGGCTGTGATCAAAAGTAAGTTGTTCAACGATGCCTTCGCGGCGACGATAAACGCGACTATCTCCTACGTGACCAATGACGGCACCCTGGGGCAATAACAACAACGTACTGCAGGTAGTCCCCATGTTGTGGAATTCAGGATTGACTTGGCCCTTGCGATGAATTTCATGATTGGCTTCTTCGATCGCACGCCGTAACGCTAAGGGAGGTGTTAAGTCTTGAAAGATTAGATAGTGATGGGGGATATGAGTGACAGCATCACTACTTGCCAATTCACCAGCAGCATGAGCACCCATTCCATCACAAACAACAAACAAGTGCCCCCGCGTGCTGAATCCAACATCATCGTCTTGTATGACAACAACGGAGCTATCTTGATTTGTCGCGCGACGCATACCCTTGTCGGTAATCTCAATGACTGTTAGGCAATCAGTCCAAGGGTGTTGATGTTCAGCCATGCGTTTTATGTGAAGTTAGACTAGCGAGTTGTTTTTGGGAGTTGCCACCGCAATGTACATTCTACACTTATATATTCGGCAAAATGACCTATGTTTCATTCCTCTTAGTGCCAATTATCTGATGCCATAGATTGCTAATGACATCTGGGACTATTTTACCGTAAACTTTTACCACAGAGTTTATGGAAATTGGTGTCAAAAAGGGAGTGTTCCTAGTGAAAAAGGTGTGTATATGTATTATTGCGACATTTTGTGTCGTGATATTGCCCCACTTCTGTGAAGGTGCGGTACGACGCCGAGTGACTATTCGGAGTAATCCCCCCGGTGCGTTAGTGTTTATCGATGACCAGGAAATTGGGGTTACACCCGTTTCAACGTCGTTTATTTACTATGGCACAAGGAAGATCCAACTTATCAAAGATGGTTATGAGACGGTGACGGTATTGCGCACATTTAAGCCCCCGTGGTACCAATGGGCCGGCATCGATTTCATTACTGAAAACCTCGTGCGATCCGAGTTTCGGGACGAACGGTTAATCGAATTTAAATTAACGCCACTACGTATCAAAACCAATAAAGAACTTGTCGACCGAGGAAATCAGCTACGTCAACGGGTTCGCCAAGGTATTGTAACGACCGTACCAGTGCAACCGAGGAATTTGCGAACGTTGTATCCTCAGCCCCGCGCCACAACTCCTGTCAACAGGCCGCCGCGTTCTAGGTAATTCGTCGCCAGCGGATTGCAGCGTTAATACCGGGTGACTACCAGAGTGGTGATTTAACGCCTGTTCCACTAGGCCGTCGATTCAGTGCACCACTGACTCCAAGTTGTCGCGGATCGGTTGCGATTTTATCGGCAAAGATTCTTAAGTCATTCATGATTGGTCGTAGTCGTTTGGTGGCGTCTTCGACGTTCATCGAGGTACGGCGAATTTGGTCATACAGTTCATCATCATGGATGAGTTTGTGTAAGCTGCCGCGTGAACTGTTTAAGGTGGTTACCATTTGATCCATTTTTGTTACGAGACTATCAAAATCTTCCACCGAGGACGTGATAGATTCCACGAGTTGTTCTCCCCGCTCACCCAATGGTTGTGTGAATCTTTGCAAGTGTTCTAAATTGACCTGGGCCTGCTCACCAACCGATTCGAATTGTTTCATCGTGACCTGTACACTGTCCATCGTATCACTCGCTTGTTGCAAGATAACAGGAAACTGTTGGACCGCTTGTTTGAGTTTGGCGGTCACTTGGGGATCGCCAACGATGGTATCTAAAGCAGTCATTGCGGTTGCAAATCGAGTCATCGCTTCCTCTGTTTTGCGAACTGCTTTTTTGAGGTCACTCTCATTATCAGAAAACGCGGTGTTGAGACTCTTCATCAGCGCAGTGAACTCGTTGGCAGCTTGGTCAATGCCTCCGCCCGCACGTTGTATGGAGGCGAACGTCTCGGTCATGTTCTGTTGCATGGCAAGTAACGCTGACAATGGATCAACGACAACTGTACCAAGACTGAGGTCGCCGCCAGCAGGGACCACTGCTTGGCTTTGATTGGTTTCTTGTTCATCAAGCAGACCATCTTTGTTTACGTCAAAGTAGCTTAGCCTTTCACTTGGCGTAGCGGCAGAAAATTCCAAAATTGCTTCACCCGTCAACAACGATCCCATTTTGATGCGGCAAATATCGTGATAGCGTAAGGTGACGCCTGCATTGATGGCGAGCGTCAGTACGACGCCGGTGTCTTGCAGATCGATTTCAAGTACCCGTCCGATTTGAACGCCGTTTTTTTGTACTGTTGTGTTTTTGTGTACACCGGGAGTGGCTGGAAATTCGATCCGCATTTCATGGTAGGTAGTCCCGAGTGTCGGCATCGCCCCAAAGATGAACACAAGTATAGACGTGACGATGATACCAAGCATCATCACGACTCCAACCATCAGTTTATTTCGTTTGTTATTCATCGGTTGTATAAATCCCTTACCCATCACTTAGTTCGATAACCCGCTGGCCAGCTTCACCATGGATAAATTGTGTAATTCGCTGATCGGCGTGGCGGTCTAAAACACTGGGGGGTCCATCAAAAATAATTTGAGCATCGTCTCCCGTTAAGCGATCAACGGGATGAACCATAATGACTCGATCGGCGACCTTACGCGCTGTTTTCATGTCGTGCGTTACG
>DTSG01000223.1:0-3728 GCA_012965455.1 Planctomycetaceae bacterium
GCAGGGTGCTGGGAGAGGTTTTGAACAACCATTGGCAAAAATGGTTGAGATTAATCGAGCGCGTGAGAATCCTGTCGCGGTTCGTTCGGAACAGTTATCTGTCGTTTCACGCGTGACTTCCGATGGTTATCGGTTGTCGGCGTTTATTGCGGCAGATTGTTTGACTGGTTTTGATGTGACCGATCATGCCCGACTAGGTTTTAACTACGCAGTGATAGATCGAGAACTAGGATGGCAAACTTTCTCACTCGGCCAAGAATACCCAATACGCGAAGATCCCAGTTTGTGGGGAACCTTGGAGTTACAGCAGTAATGGCGCAATTGGTGAAAGTTCCCGAATTTGAATTGCCCCATGTTCCCTGGACGCTGTGTGCGTGGTTGATGGCGACTGGCAGCGCAGTGGTCGCTGGTGATAGCCTCTGTGAAATATCAGCTGGCGATATTAGTGTTGAAGCAGTGGCACCCTGCTCTGGTGTGTTTCATCGTGCTCGACTGGAATTAGATGCGGTACTAAAGGTTGGTGATGTGGTGGGTGAAATCCGCTCCGCGAGTGAACGTTAAAATGGAATTGGTTATCGCCGGCTTCGCATAGCTCGGTCGAGGCCCCGTTGTGTGTCGCGTTGCTTTAACGCTTCCCGCTTGTCGTGTGCCTTCTTACCTTTGCAAATCCCCATCAGAATCTTGGCAATACCGCGCTGGTTGAAATACATCTTTAGTGGAATTAACGTATGCCCGGACGCAAGTGATTTTTGTGTAAGTTTACGCAGTTCTTGTTTGTGGATTAAGAGTTTGCGGTCACGGCGGCGTTTATGATTCAGTGACGAAGCTTCGGTGTATTCGGAAATGTCACAACCGACCAAAAACAATTCGTTTTTCATAACTCGGCCGTAGGCTTCTTCAATCGAGACATTCCCAGCGCGCAAGCTTTTGACTTCACTTCCCTGTAATACGATCCCACACTCGATCGTATCGATCACAGCATATTTATGGCGAGCCTTGCGGTTTTCGGAAATTCGAGTGGAGTTACCTTTCTCTGCTGGCTTTATATTTTTCTTGCTTTTCTTAGCCATCAGTGTCTCTCGCTCTTGAGAATAATAATTCACGCGATTAGATTGGTCGCTGCACAGTTTATAATGTGTTTAATACAGCCTGCTACATTTGTACAATAGTACAGCATATCCCGATTTATTAAAAACGACTAGTTGATTGGCGTCATTGATGACGAATCCGATAACCACTAACAGTGTCACACCGAAACTGGCATTTCACCTGCTGAGCGTAGTCAAGTTCGAAGATTATCTGCGTTTGCAACAGTCGTTAGTTGCTGATTTGGCCGCCGGTGGTGATTGTATCAAGGTTTTAATTTGTGAGCACACCCTGGAATTGACTGTTGGTCGCAAAGGATCCCATGCACATATTAGGATTCCTCAAACGGAGAGAGAGAAACAGAACTTGCAAACCCATTGGCTACCTCGTGGTGGTGGTGCTATTTTGCATTCTCCTGGGCAGTTAGCTGTTTACCCGCTTGTACCCTTACAGTGGTACGGATGGAGTCCCGGTCGAGTGTTGACGATGGTTCGAGATGCCGTGTCGATGGCGCTGAGCCAAGTCGGAATTGCGACTTTGTGTTATGACGGTTTGCACAGCGTATGGGGGCGAACAGGAATGTTAGCTGCCACGGGAATATCGGTGCAACAAAATGTGAGTTGTTTTGGAAGCTATATTAATGTCAGTCCCGCTATGGGCTTATTTGGTTACGTTGATACAGCCTGGCAATTACCGGCGGATCAATCGCGACGAACGATGAGCAGCTTAATGGCAGAAAATAGCAAGGCTGCTAGAATGGCAAATTTACGTAGTGCAGTGGTAGAATCATTTGCACAAGTATTCGGTTGCAGCGATTATGATATGCATACGGGGCATCCGCAGTTATCGCCGCAGAACGTATTGAAATCTTTGTAGGAAATTTAAGGAACACGCTTGGTGCCTGAATCGACAACTAGTTTTGAATTGCCCATCATTCAAGGGGGGCAAGATCTCGCTGGGAGTGCCGTCGTAGGGCAACGCCGCCTGCCACCTTGGTTGAGGCGGGAGATTCCTGCAGGCAATGCAAATCACTTTACCGCTGGGCTCATGGAAGAGTTGGGGTTAGAGACCGTCTGTGATTCCGCGAAATGCCCCAATCGAATGGAATGCTATTCGCAAAAAACAGCCACGTTTATGATTCTGGGAAATGTTTGCACTCGACCCTGCGGATTCTGTGCGGTTGATCGAGGCCACCCCGATGAGTTGTTAGCCGATGAGCCGCAGCGTGTTGCTGAAGCATCCCAACGTTTGGGTTTAAAACACGTCGTGATAACCTCGGTGACTCGTGATGATTTACCAGACGGCGGCGCTGAGCATTATTACCAATGTGTGACTGCGGTGCGTGAACGAACGGGTGCTCGCGTGGAAGTGTTGACGCCGGATTTTGTAGGTAACTATCCGGCGCTGGACCGAGTGATTGCAGCGGCTCCCGAAGTGTTTAATCACAATACAGAGACAGTCCCACGCTTGTACCGTACGGTCCGCGGTCCCAAATCGGACTATCGCTGGACGTTGGCTTTATTGCAGCGAGTGAAAGATAAAAATCCGGCGCTGCAGACCAAGAGTGGATTGATGCTGGGACTCGGGGAAACCCATGAAGAGTTGTTTGACGTGTTGGCAGACTTGCGTGATGCGGGCGTTGATTTCTTGACACTCGGTCAGTACCTGCAGCCAGGCAAAAATTATCTAAGCGTAACTCGCTATCTGCCCCCCGCTGAGTTTGAGTTCTTGGGAGAAGCAGCGAAAACAATGGGTTTTAGCCAAGTCGCTAGTGGACCCTTTGTCCGGAGCAGCTATCATGCTCGAGATATGGCCGAATGTAACTCGGCATAGATACGATTGGTTCGCAAACTTGCGGGGATCCGTAGCTATTTCATATTGAACTTTGTACCGACGGTATTCGTATCGATGTGCTACAGTTAATAAATAGCTTAATATATTTAATTTACGTCGAATTCGCCGATGCTTTCTATAGCCAACCTTAAAAAGACGTTCACCCAGCCTGGCGGTGCAACTCTACCAATTTTGGATATACCCAAATTTGAAGTTGCGGCTGGCGAACAAGTTGTGTTGATCGGCCGCAGTGGTGGCGGCAAGACAACACTGTTACATAATATTGCTGGCATCACCAAAATCGATTCGGGCAAAATCCTATTCGATGGCCTGCCATTGCAAACGCTTTCCCAGGAAATGCGAGATCGTTTCCGAGCGACGAATATGGGTTATGTCTTTCAGACGTTTAATTTACTGCCAGCTTTTACCGCACTTGAAAATGTAATGCTCGGCATGGTCTTTGCCAAAGGTAAAACAGACCGGGGGTTTGCCCAATCATTGCTTGACCGAGTCGGACTAAAAGATCGCAGTGAACATCGACCGGCGATGATGAGTGTTGGTGAACAGCAACGAGTGGCTGTCGCTCGAGCCTTAGCAAATCGTCCACGGTTGCTTCTGGCAGATGAACCGACGGCAAATATCGATCCAGCGAACCAACAAAGCATTGTTGATTTAATCAAAGAGTCTTGTGAGGAATTTAATATTGCATTGATTCTTGTGACTCATGCGATGGAGGTTGCAAACCAATTTTCGCGAATCGATCGTCTCGATGACATCAATCAATTGGCGGTGCAAGCAGAGGAGGCAAT
>DTSG01000223.1:3738-12685 GCA_012965455.1 Planctomycetaceae bacterium
CCCGCAGTATTCGCCAGCGATTACTCTCTTCTTCCTTAACGATGCTATCCATGGCGATGGGTGTTACGTTAGTTGTTGCTGTGTTGGCGATTTTTGGTGTTGTGCAGAAGTCATTCGATGCAAATGCAACGCTCGGCTACAACGTTGTTGTGGGCGCCAAAGGTGGGAAGTTGCAACTTACCTTGAATTCAGTGTTTTACTTGAGTCAACCGATCGAAAATGTGCCTTATGAATACTATCTAGAATTTAAAACGCAAGAATTTCGTTTTCAAGAATATCAAGGGTCGTACTCCTTTAAGGCAATTGGGCAACAACAGGCGACTCGGCAAACATTGGCTGTCAGCACGCTGGCTTCCTCTGGGCCATTAGCTGGGCTTTTGGGTTTAGTCGCTGATACGACGTTGCAAAATGAGATGGATACGATGTTCCCGTGGAATCGTCCTGGCAAATATAAAGCGTATACAAATTTTGTCATACCACTTTGTTTGGGTGATTACTTTGGTCCCTACCGGGTGGTTGGCACGACGCCGGATATGTTTAATTTGTTGCGGCATGGTAGCGCCGCTGAAGAACCGTATGCGATGCAAGGTAATGGTCGTAATATTGAGAACTTCAGCGAGCAGCATGGGTATTTTGAAGCGGTGGTGGGATCTGTGGTGGCCCGAGATCGTAATGTGAAACTGGGCGACAGAATTAACCCCTCGCACGGATCTGAAGAAGGTGATTCACACGCGACCGAGTTTACGGTGGTTGGAATTCTTGAGCCAACAGGTACTCCTAATGATCGAGCGGTCTTTATCAATATGGAAGGCTTCTATCGCATGTCCGATCATGCGAAGCCATTAGAAAACGAAGATCCATATGGTACTGACCAACAAGGACACAAAATTACTGACTCAGATTATCGGTTGCCTGTTGAGAAGCGTGAGGTGACTGCCATGTTGGTTAATATGGATCCAATTTTTTCAGTAGGTGTCGAGAATGCGATAAATGAAGGTCCAGCGGCACAAGCTGTCTATCCAGTGCTGGAAATACGACGATTGCTCGATGTGTTTGTGACGCCCGTGAAAGTATTGCTGTTGGTACTGACGGTGATGATTTGTGTCGTGTCCGGGCTCAGCATCTTGATCAGCATCTATAACTCGATGAATGACCGCCGCGGAGAAATTGCGGTGTTGCGAGCACTCGGTGCGCGACGCTTAACGGTTTATGGAATTGTCTCGCTAGAGTCGCTAATTCTTTCGGTGACCGGAGGTTTGTTTGGGTTTTTGATTGGACATGGGTTGATAGCGATGAGTAGCCCCTTTGTCGAAGCACGCACAGGTGTCCGGTTGGGGTTCTTTGATTTCGCTCCACCCCTGCCGATTGCGATTCCGTATTTGAATCAGATCTCACCGGAGATACTTTTAATTCCCGGTCTCGTTGTTTTGGCAGTCGTCGTGGGCTTTATTCCGGCATATAGTGCTTATCGTACGGACGTTGCTAAGTCGCTGGGAAAATAATTCCGCATCATCTTTTTTCGCTCTTTATGTGGTAGCATACGCTTTTTATTCCCTATCTACCCTACTTATACTAGTTTTCTGCAGCTAGTCAGAGTTTTAGTCATTGAATCAAATGACTTTAGTGATGTACGATATTGAATGACGATACAATAATGAGTGCTGCTTTCTAATTGCAGTGGTCATAATAACGGTTGCAACTTCGTTTTTGGGGTGATGTGATGAGACGGTTAACGAGTTATTTTCTGGGCTTAGCATTAGTGTTTGCTGGCAACATGGTGGCAACGGCTTGTCCATTTTGCGCTGCAACAACTCAAACCTTTACCGAAGAGATGTCGGCTATGGATTCGGTTGTCTTTGCCGAGCTTGTAAAGCTACCTCCGCCGATTAAACCGGGTACTCGATTAGAAGAAGGCCAAGAGATTCCGCGCGCATCGTTCAAGATTGTCAAATCAGTCAAAGGTTCCGATCTCGTTAAAATCGGTCAGATGATAGAAGCGATCTATTTTGGAGAAGCAAAGATTGGTTCAGTGTTTTTGGTGATGGGTGTCGATCCTCCCAATGTCGCTTGGTCCACCCCGCTACAAGTATCAGCGATCACACAAGCATACATCGAAGAGCTACCGAATTTGCCGACCGATGCAGTCAAGCGTCTTGTATATTTTCAAAAGTACTTGGAGCACAAAGAAGAAGCTTTGGCACGAGATGCTTATGATGAATTTGCTAAGACACCTTACGAAGTCATTCGAGCGCTTAAGTCGAACATGAATCACGACCAATTGGTGACTTGGGTATCCGACGAAAACATACCGGCGAGCCGTCGTCGATTGTATTTAACGCTTTTGGGTATTTGTGGTACGCAAGATGATTTACCGATGCTTGAGACATTGTTGAAATCTGGAGAGCGACGTAAGAAAGCTGGACTTGACGCTTTGATTGGTTGCTATCTGACGCTGCGAGGCGCAGAGGGCATGCCGCTGATTGAAGATTTATTTATCAAGAACAAAAAATCCGAGTATGCCGATACTTACGCAGCGATCATGGCATTACGTTTTCATGGTACTGAGTCTGACGTGATTCCACGCAAGCGAATCCTGGAAGCAATGCGATATATGTTGGAGCGCCCACAGTTGGCGGATTTGGTGATTCCCGACCTGGCTCGCTGGGAAGACTGGAGCCAAGTTGATCGCTTGGTTAAGTTATTTAAGGATGCTGATGAGCAGACGAGCTGGGTTCGAGTACCAGTTGTGAATTACTTACGACAATGCCCGTTACCGGCCGCAAAAGAGCAAATCAAAAAATTAGAGAAGATCGACCCAGCAGCGATTAAACGCGCAAACACGTTTTTCCCAATTGGCCCTTCAGGTGGGAATCGAGGTGGCGAGACGGTACCAAAAAGTTCGAGTTTGCAACGCACTAACGAGGTGTTTGTGTCAACTCAGATTCTGATTAACGATGAACAGTTTGATGATGAGGAATCAGATTCAAGTTCGATTGATACAGTCCAAGACACAGCTATTCCAACAAATCGCCGGGGGGCACCACTGCAACCTCGTCTGGAGGCATCCACAGGTAAAATTTCTCGGGCCGCAGCGGCGGCTACAGATTCGAACCTTTGGTACGCTTTGGGCGTACCATTTCTAGCGGGTTTAGGATTGTTGTTTATCCAATATCGCATCATGACTGGGACTAACGATTAGTCGCGAAGTGTGTGGAAAAGGGCAATTGTAGCGGTTGCGCGGGTAGAAATCCTGTGCTGCGATACCAATCAGAAAACGGTTTGGTCGCACGTCTGAAGCAGCGCCAATAATTGATAGAACGCCGCGCGGCGGTTGTCCTTTTATTTTTATTTTTTAAAGAGAAGCAACATGGCTGAAGATAGTCTGTTTAATGATAGCCCGGAAGATCAAGACCCTGATGAACAGGTTTTTCAGTCACCAGGAGTGCATCAAGATCTGGTTCAATATCGATCGGTAAGCAAATCGGCTGTTGTCGCGATCGCTGTGAGTATTGTGAGCTTGCTCGCAATTCTCGATTTTAGTTTTTGGTGGTTTTTACCCGCCACCGGTGTCGTGCTTGGCTCGGTAGCACTGCGAGTAACCACTCGATTTGAACAGCACATTTCAGGTAAGCGTCTAGCGCTCGCTGGCTTTGCTTTGAATACCACGATTCTCGTCGTGGGTGGTACGTTGTTCACGATCGAATACCTGACCGAAGTACCTGATGGATATCAACGGATCAGTTTTTATACGTTAGATGCGGAAGGTGTCAGCACGGCGAATCCGATTTCGCAAGAGATTTATGCACTTAAGGATAACAAAGTATTTATCAAGGGTTATATTCACCCAGGCGTAAACGGGCTGGGCCGGATTCAAAGGTTTGTGTTGGTTGGTGACCTGAAAACGTGTTGTTTTGGAGGTCAACCAAAACCGTGGGACATGGTAGAAGTTGCCTTAAAAAAAGAGCATCATTTGAGTTACGACATGAAAGTGCACAAGCTTTGGGGTAAAATGGATATTGGCAGTGGCGGCCACATAGCGGTAGGCAGTACCAAAGAGGTAACTGGCGACGTTGCACTGCAAGGTGGTTACTATGCAATTGACGCGGATGGAGTGAAGTAGTGAAATAGTGAAGTCGTATCAAAGGACAGGAGTTAGGCAAATGAAGGCAAGACGCATTTTATTGATGGCATGTTGCCTTGCAGTTCTTTCAGCAAATGCTGTGCTGGGGCAGAAGGTCGACAAGAAACGCTTGAAGGACATTTCCTTTGACGACGTTAAGTTCGACATTGTGAAGGGCGCACCTTTCAAACGGTCGATGTTGACGAAAGAAATTGAGGCCATGGACGGTCAATTGATTCGTGTGCGGGGGTACATGTTGCCGAGTTTCCAACAATCGGGAATCAAGAAGTTTGTTCTAGTGCGTGACAATATGGAATGCTGTTTTGGACCTGGGGCAGCGATATTCGATTGTATTATTGTCGAGATGCAAGGTTCCTCATCAGCATCCTTTTCAGTGCGTCCGCTAGCCGTGGAAGGCATTTTTACAGTCTCGGAATTCAAAGGACCTGATGGCAAACATCTTTCGGTCTACGCTATCAAAGGCCGTAGCGTGAAATAGGGATGGGCTCGCGTGGTCTCCCGCTGTTAGACAATCTAAAAGAGAAATGTTATGACTATTAAGACATGGGTAATTTCGGATACAGAGAGCGCGGAACATCTTGAATCGCTTGCCGTTACTTCTGACAATTTATTGGACACGCCGGCTAAATTTTCAATCATCAAAAAGACACTACGCGGCGGGTTAAGCGATGGTGTTGAGGTATTGCAAGTCAATAACGGGAAATTACAGTTCGATCTATTGTTGACTAGAGGAATGAGTCTAGCATCAGCAACGATTGGCGAGGTGAAGTTTGGTTGGCAGTCACCGGTTCGCGGACCGGTACATCCGAAGTTTGTGAACCTGCATGAACCCAGTGGTTTAGGTTGGCTCGATGGCTTCGACGAAATGATGGTTCGTTGTGGTCTCGAAAGCAACGGTGCGCCAGAGTTTGATTCTGAAACCAATAATCTAAAATATTGTGTGCATGGCCGCATTGGTAATAAACCGGCGGATCAAGTTGTCGTGACGGTTGATACTCAAGCGGAAACAATTTCGATCAAAGCAGTCGTCGTTGAAGTCCGGTTTCATCTGTTCAAAGTCGCACTGGAAACTACGATCGTAACACGGTTTAACGACGACGCTCTGCAGATTCACGACACAATTAGAAATCTATCTGCTAGTCCGACTGCAGCCCAAGTGCTTTATCACTGTAACTATGGTGAGCCACTGCTTGGTGATGGGGCACAAGTCATCGTTCCGATCAAAGAATTGGTTCCTCGTAATGATCATGCGGCTGCTGGCATGCCAAATTGGTCGCGTTACGATGCTCCGAAAACAGGTTTTGAAGAACAAGTTTATTTTTTGACTCTGCTCGGTGATGCCGCGGGCGACACGGAGGTGTTACTCAAAAATGCTCAGAGCACTCAAGGTGTTAATCTGGTGTATAACGTCAATCAGCTTCCTTGTTTTTCTATGTGGAAAAATACTACCGCGATTGAAGATGGTTACGTGACAGGTATTGAACCAGGAACGAACTATCCTAATCCTCGCTCGTTTGAAGCAACTCATGGTCGAGAAATATCACTACCGGGAAATTCGTCTTCACAGCTTGATTTAACGATGCGGTTTCTAGTGGACGCTATGCAAATCGACGCTACCGAAAAACGGATTGCTGTGCTCCAAGGGAGCCAACAGCCCATCATCCATACCACACCACAAGCTGATTGGTGTGCGCCGTAGGGGATGATTTCCGAACACGGTAAATCCATCTTTCCCCTAGACCCCAAATCATAGGTCCCTCGCTAGGGGGGACGACGTTTCACTTTCTCTATAGTAGAATGAACGGCTGGAAAAGTGTTGCCTTGATTTAGCAGATTTAGCAGATTTAGCAGTGAAAGCCAGTAGAAAGGGCTTTGTTTCATGTCGGTAGAAGAGAATTTGGTTTCGGATAATGTTTCAGGGATTCTAGATAGTGCATTAGATGCCGGTGAAGGCTTGCTGCGATTGACTCCAACTTGGGTGCCGCGTAGCTTCCTCCATCCAGGACGGCGATTACGCCTGCATACCGATGACTTGTACGCATATGGTGCGGACCGTGGTGGTATCGATGAACGCTGGTTTGGTTCGACTACCGAAGCGGCTAATGAAGGCCGCGTCTGGCACGAAGGGCTTAGTTTCTGCTCGTTCGAAGACAAAACATTTCTATTACGAGACGCAGTTAGCGAAGCTGGCAGTCGAGTTATTGGCTCTACAATCTACGACAAGTATGATCGCTGGCCCATTTACTCTAAGTTCTTTGACAACATGGGGCCCATCCCTCACCATATGCATCAACGATTTGAAGATGCCGAGTTAGTTGGCCAAGAGGGCAAGCCCGAGAGCTATTACTTTGCCCCGCAATACAACAACGTTGACAATAATTTCAGCTATACCTTTATGGGACTCGAACCCGGCACGACCAAAGCTCAAGTTCGCAAGTGCTTGGAAGATTGGAACAAAGGTGACAATGGTATCCTAGATTTGTCCAAGGCTTATCGTTTGAAACGCGGTACTGGCTGGCTCATTCCACCAGGCGTCTTGCACGCTCCAGGTTCTCTGTGTACTTACGAACCACAGTGGGGCAGCGATGTCTTTGGTATGTTCCAATCGATCGTGGAAGGTCGATATGTTCCTTGGTCATTGCTCGTGAAAGATATGCCCGAAGAAAAGCATCAGGATTTAGATTTCATCATGGGGCAACTCGACTGGGAAAAAAATATTGATCCTAACTTTAAGGACAGTAACTACCTTGAACCGATCGTTGATCCTGAGAAAAGTGGCGTTGGCTATACCGATCGCTGGATTGTGTATGGAACGGTTGATAGTAAACAACTCTTCAGTGCCAAAGAACTTACCATCGCTCCGGGGGCAAAATGTACGCTGCAGGATCCTGGTGCTAGTAGCTGGATTACTACTCAAGGTAAAGGTCGCATTGGATCAATGGCATTACAAACTCCGGCTTTGATTCGTTTTGGTGAGCATACTGAAGACGAAGTTTTTATTACTCACGAAGCAGCGACATGCGGCGTGGAAATTGAAAACACCGGTGCCGAAGACCTAGTAGGCTTGCGTTACTTTGGGCCTGATGTCCACGCGAATCTTCCCGTTATGGGCGCCTACAAGAATAGCTAACAATCAAAACGGCAATCCGAAAAGATTTCATTTTACGACAGGAGATAGACAAATGACTTCCTTAAAACTGCACAATGCAATGTGGCCTGGCTTAGTTGGTAAAGGTGACGAAGAGGGTCAAGAACCGCCGATCAGTTTAGACCAGATGTTGCAGTGGACGGCAGCCGCGGAAGTGGACGGTCAGAAGTTCGAAGGCGTTGACTATTTTTTGTTTCACCCGCATACCGACCCGGATGCAAGTGAAGACGATATTCGCCGCATCGCTGACCAGATTGCCAGCTATGACTTAGTCGTCGGCTCTCTGGTTGCTCCGATTTGGCCAGGCACCGTTGGCGATTCCGCAATGGGGAGTGACGAACAGCAGGAAAAGTTCCTCAGTGCTATTACCAAGGCATGCCGTATTGCTAAGATTTTCAACGAACATGGCATCCGTCAATATGGTGTTATTCGTATCGATTCAGCCGAGTTTGGTATCGATAAATGGCGTGAAGATTCCGCAGCCGGTACAGCCCGCATCATTGAAACGTTTACCAAGGCAGCTAACATCGCTGCGGAGAACGGTGAACGACTGGCCGCCGAAGGAGAGATTTGCTGGGCTGGGATGCACAGTTGGAAAGATATGCTTGACTTGCTTGAAGGCGTCGGTATGCCTGAAACATTAGGGTTCCAAGCGGACCAAGCACATACTTATTTGTATCTGATGGGAATTAACGCTCCGGGACACGCGTTACTGCAAGAAGGCTATAGTGAAGAAGAATTCTACGCTGCTTATGAAACGTTGACCGATAAATTACGGCCTTGGACAATTGACTTTCATGTTGCCCAAAACGATGGCACAGTACATGGCGCCGGGACGCATGACAAAACCGGGAAGCACTGCCAAGCCGACGATCCTAATGGAAAATTAGATATCACCAAAACCGCAGGGTATTGGCTTGAAGGTGCCCAAGAGCGTGGGATACAACATATCTGTTGGGATGGCTGCATGTTCCCTAACTCGGTACTGGGATCACCGAGTACGTGGAATGCGATTCTCAAAGCGATGGTCGATGTGCGTACTGCACACAGTTAGAGCGCAGAAGTATAGACCCTCCGATTACATTTTAAACAATAAAGTAATAACGACAGTTAGTGACAAGAAAGTGAAGTACTATGGCGAAGAAACCCCTAAACATTGGGATGATCGGTTACGGATTTATGGGCCGGACCCATTCCAACGCTTACTGCAAAGTTGGCCACTTTTTTGATTTGGAATATCAGCCCGTCTTAAAAGCAGCTTGTGCACGTAACGAAGAGAACATCCAAAAGTTTGCGGATAACTGGGGATACGAATCTATTGAAACGGATTGGCGAGCATTGGTTGCTCGAGACGATATCGATGCAGTTGATATTTGTGTACCGAACAATCTACACAAGGAAATTGCAATTGCTTGTGCTGCAGCTGGCAAGATGATTCTCTGCGAAAAACCACTGGCCATGGACACTGCCGAAGGCGAAGAAATGTGTGACGCCGTGGAAAAAGCTGGCGTTGCCAATATTGTGTGGTACAACTATCGCCGAGTGCCAGCTGTCACATTAGCAAAACAACTGATCGATGAAGGACGACTGGGGCGTATTTTCCATTATCGAGCTAATTTTCTCCAAGATTGGACAATCTCGACAGACCTCCCTCAAGG
>DTSG01000224.1 GCA_012965455.1 Planctomycetaceae bacterium
TAAACTCTGGGCCGGCGATAGCATTGGTGTCATGCCACCCAAACGGCGATACCAATAAGTCCGCCGGATCTTCTATAATTTGCTGCGATCCTTGATCCGGATGCATGTCCGGCATAACAATCGCGTTGTATTTCGCATTCAATACCCCGTCTATCGCCATCAGATAAGCACCCGACTCGGCAGACACGAAGGCGGCATATGCGTGTTGCCCATCCTTGGTAGTGATATCAAATCCCCACGTAAGTTCGACGCCCGAACCATTATAAGAGTAACCCAATGCGGCTGTAATCGGCTGACTCGTCACTCCAGAATCCGATATAATCGTTGTTTGATTCTGCCCGCTCGGCGCCTGCAACAGCGATGGAGATTCCGTGACGGTTAGCCCAAGTGCTGAAAAAGCCGTTGTCAAAGCATTAATCGAGCCTGTATTTGTCAGGAGGGGGTCCGCTGTCCCACCATCCCCTAACCCTGGAAGAAAAGATGACCCCGCCGCAACGACTCGACCATCATTATCAACACTAACATTGATCATGCTCCCCAGCACATCCAAGCCGTTATATTGCTGTTGCAGTGAAATATGCGTGACACGAGTATGCTGGCTAACAAACTGACTGGAAACGCGATAGCTTCCTAAATCCACAGCCGCTAGTCCGAAATCCGACGCATTGGCATCGAGATATTCCTCGGCAATCTGCAAAGGTATCTGACCCAACGAATAACCAGATTGATAACCATCGGAACCGACCATCGTCGTCGGCGCCATAATATAGCCGCCTAGGTCTTCGCCCTCAGCAACTTCCGCAAAGGCCGCCCCCATATCAGCAGCCAGCAAATTACGATCCTCCAAAGCTTCAAACTGAAGCCCGGAAAGGAATTGCTCCCGTTTCGCTGTTTGTTGGGTTCTGCGTTTCATAAATTTCTTAAACGTTTTTTGCATCTGCCGCATCTCGAGGAAAACTTCTGTTTAAGTTTCAATACGATTATACATTGAGCCCTTATCAAAGAACCCACAATAACCATCCTTGTTATTTATTTCAAAAGCGTCAATCAATTTGACGTTTTGACTACCACATCCACTCAAAACCAGCACTAAAACCGGAATACAACACATCACCATTGTCTACTAACGACGTAGCAGGCACTGGCTGAACAAAAGGCGGGTTGCTACTAAACTGATCAGATGCCAAAGCGACACCATCAATGTACAGCACTTCATATCCAACTCGCAGTGTTAAATTCTGATTCAGCTTCCAGTTCGCCATCAATCGACCTTCAACCAGGAATGTCGCACGATTGGTTTCATCATCGGTTCCAACCGGCGGATTAATCGAAGTTGCGAAGTAAGTCGACCGGCTTTTGACCTGATTTCCGTAGGCACCAACTTTGACGGCAGCTCCGAAACTCAAATCAGTCGTGGCTTGAAACCAAAGATCACCACCAATTTGGCCACCGGTAATTGCATTGATTGTTCGTGAGTCATAGTCCAACACGCCATTGGCCGATTGCGAACTAAACCCAAATGTTTCTGTCAGATAAACGTGTCGCACACCAGCGATCCAAGACCCTTGCCAGCGGCTATATGGATCCATCCACCGATGGCGAAAACTGAGTTCCACGTTATCAAGACCTGAACCGTATGTCATACTGTGCTCGTCAGCTTGGCCCGTTTCGCCAAACCCACCAAAAGGAGCAGTACCAAAATTACTGAGAACGGAAAATAAATTACCATTGCTAGTTACGGTCTTGTCAGCGCTGAAATTCATCAAGCCGTAGTACGTAAACTCAACAACTCGCGAGTTCGACAACGGAACTGCTGCCTCAAACCGCATGCCAGTTTCTCGCGAAAACGCACCACTGTCAGTCGTCAGTACAATCGGCCCAGCAATCCCCTCGCTCGACAATCCTGCTTGGCCTGTTCCCGCATCACGTTCCATATACATTGCGTCGATGGCTATATCAAACCAACGAGGAGAGCGACGCACGACAGCCTGTTCGAAGCGACTGGCAACTCGACTGGCGTTATTACGCCCAAATGCTCGAAAACGATCGGCTTCTCGCTCAGTAGCAATCGCAGAAACACCAGCCTGCTGCACTCCACCAGGCATAACCCCAGCGGCACTTGGCATGATATTACTTCGCAGACCCTGCGCCTGTGGATAAGTCCCTATCGGGGCCATCACACCTGGCTGGGGACCCAACTGCCCGCCGTAAGCCGGCGGGGCATAGGCTGGTTGCTGATTATAATAACCTCCTGGCTGATAAGGCGCGCCACCGCCTCCATACACAGAAGCACCTGGATATTGAGCCGCCACCATTGATGCCCCAAATGCAATTACGATTGCACTTAGGATTACGGCAATTTTCGTCAAAACTCGCGTCATCGCTTATTTCCCTACAGTGCCTTTGTTGAAAGGAACTGCTTTATGAATCTACTTTTTGACCTGCGTTTCGCATTGAGGATTGGAATGCATATAAAGGTACAGTCCTCCCTCTCCTTAATATTCGTACAATTATGCCAACCACTTTAACCCACAAAACCAGAATTAACGGTTTTGTCGGAATACTCGTCATAATCGGTACACTTTCACCATTTCCACACCTCCAGATGCCGATTTTTGACGTTTTCATCAAAATTCACGACGCCTCGACCTCCAAAATGGCATCAACATGGAGTCATTTTCAGCAAAAATCGTTGCAAAAATGACTACCAACTTAACCATCCATTATCGTTTCCATGGTTTCTAGGTGGGAATAGTAAGGTTATCCATGTTTTCATACAACGTCAGTTTTGGTAGTTCGTGACCAATCCCAAGCATTCATCGCAAAAAACACAATCTTAGTAATTCTCAGATAACGCCGTTACCGAACAACACTGTAGAAGCATTATTCGTCTTGTTTGCAACATTGCTAGCACTACCAATAAACGAACAAGTCGGGTCGTGAAAGGATTCACAAAATGTCTAAGCAATCAACCATCGTTGTCCTGGTTCTTTTAACTCTGATGAGCAACGATCTGCTAGCACAATTCGCACCAATGCCGCAGAGATCCATGCCAGTCTCCTTCAGGGACGCTTCGCAGAATCAAACATCCTCAATCTTGCAACGACTTGAAACACTCGAAAAGCGGTCATTGGCTGATCACAAACGGGACAGCGGCATCAGCACGTCCGCCACACAAACGTGGTCCGGTCGAATCCAGCTTGATCACTGGGCATTCATCGATGGCGATAGCGTTACTAATGAAATTGAAACTGGTGACCCGTTAACCGACCCAGCAGACCATATTGGATTCAGACGACTGCGTTTTGGGCCTGCCGGTACGATGGGTGATAACGGCATCTATAAGATAGAAATGGATTTCGCCAATCCAGGCAAGATTGCATTCAAAGATGCCTACATCGGAATCAACGGACTCCCCCTTCTTAACACCCTCATCCTAGGACAACAGAAACGTCCCTACGGATTATCAACATTGGCATCAAGCCGTTATAACGCCCTCATAGAGCGACCGTTAGGTGTCGAAGCATTCAATGAAGACGCTCGACGCATCGGCATTCAATCCTACGGTGTTTCCAACGACAAGGTTTACAACTGGCGATATGGAGC
>DTSG01000225.1:0-1992 GCA_012965455.1 Planctomycetaceae bacterium
ACCTATCAGTATCAAACAAACTAAAACACTCGTTTTCATCGTTTTCTCTCGCACAGAATCCGTTTCCGATGATGAATTAATGAAACAAGCGATCACAGAGGCAATTGAACTTGCCAAGACAATAGACGATGTCGTCATCGCGGATTCGGAAGTCGATTGACACGCCAACAAGGCTGTCCAGCATTGCACACCGCATTTTTACCACTCTATAAATTCCACCATGACTCTTGAGCTTCCATACAAAGTACTACTTGGCAAACACACTCGCCGTGAATTCCGTCAGCGGATGTCTGCCGGTGAATTACAAGCTTGCATTATTCCAATTGCCGCCACAGAACAACATCTTGAGCATTTAGCGATGGAACACGACAACGCCAGCATCATGCATATCAGTACGGCAGTTGCCGCGCAATTGGACCCTCATGTCATCGTTGCACCTGTGATGAATATCGGAATAAGTGAGCATCACATGCGACACCCCGGAACGTTAACGGCCATGCCTGGAAGTTTCTTAGCGGTACTGTTCGACGCAATTCGCAGTATGCAAAGCGCTGGGTTTGAGAATATCTTAGTGCTAAACGGGCATGGTGGTAACATCGCACCGTGTGAGGGTATCTGGGGACAATTCCTACAACGACTTGAGATAAACCTACAGTTCAAGTCATACTGGGATTTCCTTACGTCTGCTGAAACGGACCCATTCTTAGAAACGGGTCGTTGTCCCGGTCATGCACAAGAATTCGAAACCGCCTTTGCGCTTGCTGCCTTCCCGGAAAACGTAAGACACGATGCGATGCATGACCAAGCGGATCAAGAACCGCTGGCTGCCAACGCTGAAAACGGACAAGCACTCATTGATTTAACCGTAAAGAATGTTGCCAACTTTGTCCAAGGCATGCTCGACGGAACCGAAATAGCGGAGATCCCAGCATTTCACGATTGAGGGGGCAATTATTTACATTCGTGAAAATTCGTAGCCGAATGTAAATTCATCTGCATAAACTGAGGACCACAGCAGCCGGCCAACTACTCGGTGAGGACTGATTCGAGTCCACCGTCTACCAAGCGAAACAGCTTCTTCGCACGTGGGTCTACCACCAACATTACGTCTCCGTCACGACAGATGCCCACGGGATGAACTAAGGGATCGCCAGCGAGTAGTTTGGTGGGAGCCTCACCTGGCATCACGCTGAAAATTGCTTTGGCATAACCGTCGGTCACAAAAATCTTTCCCTCACCATCGACAGCAATATCTTGGGCGAATCCAAACGGTGTTCCAGACACAACCACGGAAACTTCTCCCGCAGCGGTCACTCGGCGCACCGGATCTTTAGCACGACAGACCACAAGCACATCTCCGTTTGCTGCTAACGCCAAACCAGTTGGCGCCGCCACAGCAGCGACGACTTCAATGTTCTTGGAATCTACACGAATTCGTACAATTTGTTTCAGTTCTAAGTCAGAGACAAACAACGTACCATCTTTGCCAACCGCAATACCCATCGGAATCCCAATCTTGCCGCCAGTCAATGCGTGCGGCACTCGTTGCTCATCGAACCGATAAACATCTCGAGTCGCACTGTCACCAACAACTAGGTGTCCAGATTGGTCAAACGCTAAACAACGGACCGCATTTAAAACGGACCCAATTTTTTTGTCTGCCTGAAAATACACCTCCGCTTTGCCATCCTTCACCAACCAAATTCCGGGAAGTTGGCGGTCAGCGACATAGATTGCATCAGCACTCGCAGCAACACTAATGGGATATTTCCAAGTCGCTACTTGGGATTGTTCTTGCGCAGTCAGGTTAACATTAGCACTACCTATCAGTATCAAACAAACTAAAACACTCGTTTTCATCGTTTTCTCTCGCACATCGGTTAAATCTGAACTCGGTAGATGATAACAACATCATCTGCAACGTTTGGGGGCAGACAAGACAAACCCACTTAATACTAACCACCAAATACTTCCTGACGACCTAGTGTTTAC
>DTSG01000225.1:2002-12676 GCA_012965455.1 Planctomycetaceae bacterium
AACACCTAAGACCAGTCCAACCGGTCTCTTTTTGTTGTAAATTACGCTGATGAACTACGATAATCCGTTATTGCCGCGACATAATACTTACAATCATCTGTCAAGTACGTTGACATCTACTTTTTTCGATGTATATTTGTCGTAGAGCTATTGTATCCTAATTTTTTTAGGGCAAGAGTAATTGCGCCCCTCGAGCCAACTTTGGTTCGAGGGGTTTTTTTATGCCTAGTACGTATAGGCACTAGAACATTACCCACTTTAAACCGTATGCAATGTATCAGAGTTCAACGCAATATACGTCCTCGCGTAATTGGTATTGGGTCACCACCGACCAATAATATACGCTTACTGATACGTTGAAAGTATTTCATCTGTTCTGACAATTCATCAAAAACTCTAAAACCATAAACCCGACTTTCCCTATGTCTCGCTTCGCAAACACCAGTGGATTCTACATGACCTCGCAACTGCGATTGGTCGCCAAGAATTTATTATCCGTGAAGATATTTGTCACCGTATCTTTACTGATCATTGCCCTTGTAACGATCAGCGGTTGCAATGACGAGAAAAGTGAAATCGATCAATTAACTGACGATCTGTCAACAAACAATCAACTCAACAATAATCCCGCAATCACGGACGCTCGAGTTCGAGCAGAGATTGACCATTTCTGTGGTGACTGTCATACAACGCCTCCTCCCGCAGCCATTCCCCGTGAAGGTTGGTACGCCGAAGTTGAACTGGGCTTTACGCTCTACGAAGAATCCGGTCGCAGCGACCTGACGCTTCCAAGACGCAGTGAAGTCGTCGACTACTATCGACGACATGCACCTGAGTCGATGCCATCGCCGCCGCTGGCCTCAGAAAATGATCCTAGCCCCGTTGAATTCAAACCAACGTACCATGCAATGGCCCCAATCTCTCCAGGCCAGCCACATAGTGTCCCTTCTGGCATTGCCAACGTTCAGTGGTACGACCAAGCCAAAACTCATTTATTAAAGCGTTCCACACTAATGCTCTGTGATATGCGAGTGGGCATTGTTCAAGAAGCCCATTTTGAAGGTCAATCACTGGTATTTGACCGTCGGGCTTTAATCCCCAACCCCAGCAAAACTACATTGACCGATTTAGACAATGATGGCGTTGCCGATTACTTGGTGGCCGACCTAGGAAGCTTCCTACCGGAAGACCACGCTAAAGGCCAGGTTGTTTGGTTACGTGAGTCCCGAGAATCCAGTGATAAGTTTGAGACAACCGTATTGCTGGACGGACTGGGTCGAGTAACAGACATTCAAGCTGGCGATTTTAATCAAGACGGTCACCTGGACTTATTGGTCGCCGAATTTGGTTGGCGACTATCCGGCCATGTATGGCAACTTTTACACATTGGCATCGAGAACGGAATTCCCCAATACAAAAAGCAACTCATCGACGATCGTCATGGCGTTATTCATATTCCGACCGCAGATTTCAATGGCGATGGCCACTTGGATTTTGCATCGCTGATTAGTCAAGAACACGAGTCGATTGAACTGTTCCTCAATCGAGGTGATGGCACATTCCGTCGCCAGAAGATATTCTCTGCCGATAACCCAGTCTGGGGATCAACGGGAATCGACCTACATGACCTCGATCACGATGGCGACCTTGATATTCTTTTCACCAATGGAGACGTGTTTGACAGTTTTTACATCGTCCCCTATCAAGCGGCGCATTGGATTGAAAATCAGGGCGACGGAACGTGGAGTCGGCATGTTTTACGCGCGATGCCAGGTATTCATCGCGCTGTCGCCGCGGATTTCGATAACGATGGTGACGACGATATCGTCTGCTGCAGCTTGATTAGCTCCGAGATACTGGTAACTGGCGACCGACAAAGTCGAGACTCCTTGATGTGGCTGGAACAAACCAAAAAAGGGCAATTCACGGCTCGGTCACTGGAAATAGACAACGCCAAGCATACCACCGTGACCGTTGGCGACTTTGATGGGGACGGTGATATCGACATTGCCACAGGTCAATTTGCTGATAAATTCGTTACGCCTCGTACAGATGTATCGATTTGGTGGAATAATTCGATTAATCAGCCCTAATCGACACTTGCAATCGACCAAAATAACAATCACATTCGTATCTACTCTTATAGATAGCGTATTATTGGTATGAGACAATACTTCATGCGGGATTCCCCACTTACAAAGACGCATGAGAAGTCTCTCATGCGATTGAATGTCTACTCTTATTTTAGGTGAGTTCGAACAACTGTTCGCATCCAAGATATTCATTTGAACGAACATCTTTAATCACACAGCCTTTACTCAAGTCGGAATAAATCAATGGGTTCTGAAACCCCTCAAAACGATCACGCCGATAGCACATCGAGCAATGACCAACCGTCGACCGAAGAAGAAGCTCCAGCCGAAGAAGAAGCTCCAGCCGAAGAAGAAGCCGGCTCTATAATAACTTCATCACCTACGGTCAACACAAATCGAGCAACACGCTTAGTTACGATTGCCGTGGCGTTTGCCGCGATCTTGGTGGGAGGTTCATACTATGCCACTACCCATCCCATTAATGAAGCAAAAGCGAGTCTGCTAGACCACAAACTTGAAATCGCCCAAGAATGGATTACATTTGCGCAAAAAGTCCCCTTTGTCAAAAAGAGTGAAATTCATTTTTTGACGGCTCGGCTTGAACGTCGCAAAGGCAATTATCGTCAGATGAGCAAGTATTTAGACCTTGCCCAAGACGCTGGTTACGATCCCGAAATGATCGATCGCGAACGCATCTTGGCATCCGCGCAATCCGCTGATCTCGATAAGGCGCGACCGCATCTCGCCAAATTTTTAGAAGACCCGCGCGGCGACGAACGTGAAATCTGCGAGGCCTATGTTATCGGATTTATCCAATTTCAATTAAACGATTCGGCAATTGATCTCGTTAGAGCTTGGCAGCAGGATTTTCCCGCTGATGCACGGCCGCACTACTTAGAAGGCATTATTTACAAATCAATGAATGTCAACAAGGAAGCCGAACAGTGTTTTCTCAATGCCCTCAAGGTCGATCCCAAATACTATGCCGCTGCCATGGAGATAGCTGACGTCCTACTCGAACTTAAAAAAACAGAACGAGCATTGAAATATTTAAAACTTGCCGAGGGCGACCCGTTGCTTTTGATTGATTCCTACGTTGCCCAAGCACATTGCTATCGCATGCTTGGTCAAGCCGACAAAGCAGAAAAAATTCTACGTGTCGTGTTGCAAAAAATGCCCGACCATTATGCTGCCTCCAACGAACTAGGTCGAATTCTTGTAGTCGACAGACGATATGCAGAAGCTATTCCCCTCTTGCAACCGATTGTAGACAACGACGAACTATTAACAGACCCACGCCAATCTCTCGCCATGGCTCTACGCGGCGAAGGACGACTTGAAGAAGCCCAAGCACATTTTGATGCCGTTGAAGATATTAAGAACCATCTTGCCACGGCAAACCAAATCGTTGAAACCATTGGTAATGGACCCGATAGCATTAACGATCGCTTGACCGTTGCCCAGATTTTCTGGAAATACGGCTCTGAACAAGACGCCATGGTTTGGATGAGAACAGCTTACCTACTCAATTCAAAGTACTTGCCAACATTGGAATTTTTGCTGATGTACTACAAAGAGAAAGCCAAACAAAACCCCGAACTGCAAAACCAAGTCGTAAAATTTGAGCGAGAAATCGCTTTTGTCAAAGCACAAGCTAATAGATCTGTGGACGATGGCACTGCTGCGCCTGGTTCTGGACCTGCCCCTTCCAATGTTCCAATTCTGCCCCAACAAAACCAAACTGAAAACACTGACCCGGCACCATCCACTAACTAATCTCGCCGAGCATTCACTAGACCTCTACTCTACCAAACTAACATTGCCATGAAACACAAATTCACAAACTACTTTCTTGCATTCGCCGTGGCACTAACGCTGAGCCTCAGCGGATGCCAGGACGACGATCCGCTAGATCAATTGTTGAATCTGGATGACATCGAAATCGATGACCATGGATCCACTAATTCCTTGACCGAATTAAGTGAAGATGTGCAATTAGGTTCACGTAACGTTGGTAAAAACGTGGTATTGCATGACATTACCAGCGAAGCGGGTGTCGATTTTACGTACCGAAATGGGCGTGAATCTGGGAACAATTCCATTCTCGAATCGCTCGGTGGGGGAGTGGGCATGCTGGACTATGACATGAATGGCACAATCGATCTATTCTTCCCTGGTGGCGGTAAATACCAGAAGCAGGTCATCACAGGTCATCCGGGAATGCTCTACAGCAATAATGGGATGGCACAGTTCACGGAGATTGCCACTGCGGCTTTTACAAATGATGCTTCCCTCTATACCCATGGCTGCCAAGTCGCTGACTTTGATAACGACGGCTTTCCCGATTTCATCCTCACCGGGTGGAATAGCCTGAAACTGTTCCACAATCAGGGTGATGGCACATTTATGGAAATCCACGAATCCGCTGGACTGGACAGCAAGAGTTGGAGTAGTAGTGCTGCCTGGGGAGACTACAACGGCGATGGAAATCTCGATTTGTATGTTTGCAATTATGTTAATTGGTCATTTGCCAATCATCCATTTTGCGACGGACCCAACCCTGGACAACGGGAAATTTGTCCGCCCAAACAATACGAACCGCTACCGGATATTATTTATTACAGCAACGGAGATGGCACATTTTATGACGCCACGGCCGAAGCGGGTTTGAGTGACAAAGGCAAAGGACTCGGCGTCATGTCCGTCGATTTTGACCTCGATGGCGACCTTGACATTTATGTCGCAAACGACACCGTTGCAAATTTCCTTTACATCAATCAAGGCCAAGGTGAATTCAAAGAACTGGCAACCCTTTCAAGCGTCGCGTTTGACGGAATCGGTAATTCCAATGGCAGCATGGGAATTGATGTCGGCGACTACAACCTTGATGGTAAACCCGATATTTGGGTGGCCAACTTCGAACAAGAAGCTTTTGCCCTGTACCGCAATGATGGTGGATCGCTGTTCACATACGTCTCAGATCGCACTGGCGTTACATCGCTAGGCGGTTTGTTCGTCGGTTTTGGCACATCGTTTTACGATTTCGATTATGACGGCGACGAAGACTTAATTGTGTCAAATGGACACGTCATCAACTATCCACGTTCTGGACGGTTGTTACAAATGCCGCTGTTATTGATGAACGAAGTCAACAAGCAATCAAACTACCGCAAGTTCGTTCGCAAACGATTCGACAACCATGACTATATGGATACACAACACTCGGGGCGCGGACTTGCCATGGGAGATCTCGATGGTGACGGAGATGCTGATATTGTGTTCTCTAATAACGTTGAACCCGCGGCGATTGTTGAAAATCAAACCGAGCAAACTGGTATCAACATCCGCGTCAAACTGATCGGCACACAAAACAATCGAGATGCCATCGGTTGCAGCGTAACATTGCATTGCTCCACTGGAAAACTACTACGGATGACCAAAGGGGGCGCAAGTTATTTATCGCAAAATGACAAACAATTGCACTGGGCATTACCAAGTGACGCCACGATTGATCGTCTAAGTATCAATTGGCCAAATGGACATGTCCAAGAAATCACTGATGTACCCACCGATAAACCGCTCGTCGTTATTCAACCAACTCCCGTCACTTCCGTTGCCACGACCACTCAATGACAAACAGATGGCTAACTTTTTTCCCGGCAAATCATTTCTATCTTATCCTTTAACCAATTAACCAATGATGTCTCAACAAGAACCAAACGACGAAATCGAAAATAACGAAATCCTCGAAAACAGCGCGGACACGGAAACTACCGCTGAGCCGATTGATACTCTGTTTTCAGACGAATCTACTGATACCTCGACTACCTCGACTACCTCGGCCTTCACTTCGCTGCGCGACGATATGGAAGAACAGGTCCTCGATTCGACTCCCGCTGAGGAAGCACCAATAACGGGACCAACGGTTACCACCGGAGGCATTGCGGGTAAAAGAACAGTTTTTGCACTCGTTAGTGTCATCATTGGCGTCACCGTCCTCAGTGTCATGACATTAGACCGTCGTACGCAAGGAATCACGTTTTTCGGTGTTCGTGAACTAACTTCCGAACAACACTTTCAGGCAGCACTCGATGCCTTGCATCAACGGCACATACCGGATGTCATCACCCACCGCAACGCCCTACTCCTGTTGCCCCAACAGGACGATCGGATTTCTGTCCTCAACGCGTTTATCGCGTTAACTGTTGATAATCTGACTGTAGCCGCAGAGCACCTAAAAGAACTTCAAGATTCCGATGATCCCTTGATCACAACCTACCTGTATTACATTGCCGGTGAACTTGCGTTTAAGCAAAAACAATACGGCGATTCGCTGCAAGCTTTGAATGCTGCTATCGAGATGAGTGATCAAGCTAAGCGAAAATTGGTACCTGCCTACCAACTGATGGCGTCCATTTATTATGACCTCGGAAATATGCAACAAGCGATGAATTCAGCGACGATCGTTTCCAATCTCGATCCAACCAATGCTCGCATCTACCGCTTCATCGGCATGGTGCAGCAAGATTATGAACAATGGCAAGATTCCCTGATCGCCTATCAACGCTACTTAGAACTCGATCCCTTTGGCGATCTTCGTGAAACCGTCATCATAAGTATGGCTGAAGTTCACATCAAACTTCGCCAATTTAACCAAGCACTCACCCAACTAAACCGAGTGCTTGTGACACCACGCATCTATGCTCTACGAGCCTCTTGTCATTACAACCTCGGTGACGTTCAAGATGCATTTGATGCACTCAACAACGCCTTGACACGTGACCCCGCCCAACACGAAGCCATTCTTCTTAAGGGAACAATCGAAGTCCAAGATCGATCCTATAAAAAAGCGGTCGACACGTTCGTCAGCGGCCTCCGTTATTACCCACGTGACGATGTGTTCATGTACAAATTGTCAGAAGCTTATCGCGGCTTCGGCGATGCAGCCAAAGCCGAGGAGCTGGCCGTACAATCAAAGATACTGAGAACAAAACGTGAACGATTCTCAAAACTTAATGTTGACGTCATTGGTGAACCAACAAACATCGCCATGCGACTAGAACTCGGAAAATTGGCTGAGGAGATCGGCAAACCTGAGCTAGCCATGACTTGGTACCAAGCCGTTCTGACAATCGACTCGCAAAACCAGAAAGCGTTGTTTGACTTAGAACGAGTCATTGCTGAAATGACACGCGACAATACCGCTACGGCCCCATTTGCACCACCGCCGGTCGCTCCGCAAAACCCAACGACAACGCCGGAAAACCAACCCAATCAATAATTCCCGTCAACTATTCCAAGAACATTTACACGTAATTCCACTCGCATTTCAATAGGTAATTCCATGTCCATCGACTCTGACAATTCCAACAATGAAGTCCCGTCCGAACTCGATACTGCAGATGAACATTCCACACCGGCGGCAACTCCTGATGTGGAAGTTGACAAGAAGATCAACCCTCTTTTCTCAGACGAGGCCGACGACGATGATTATAATTTCGTCGAATCCGATGAACCAGAGTCTCGCATTGCGTGGTATTTTGCCGGCTTCTTCATAATCGTCATTGTTACCGGCGTTTTTCTACTCTTTATGTTCTTCTCGACGGACAAACCCCGAGTCAGAATTGTCATTCCTGAAGGGGAAGGCTGGAACGTGATGATTAATGGAAAACAAGCGCCCAGCGATACACCGATGATGCTACCAGGCATGACCGCTCCTGTGACATTGACGCCTGAAGAGGCACGAGTTACCGAAACTGAGCAGGTGATTGGAATTACCATTGGTGACGAGCACCGTGCATACATCGTGCACGCATTCGCACCATTGGGGCAGAAAGTGATCAATGACTTGATCAAAGACATACCGATCACGGTGACGTATTGTGATATTTATGAGCGTGCTCGAGTTTTTACTTCGACTGAGCGAGGCGAGTATCTTACCGTCGGACTCGGTGGGTGGATGAATAAAGAAATGTTCTTCTATTTTGACAATATCCGCTTTTCTCAGTCCTCGCAGAACGCTCCCCTTCCTGATTACCCATATATCATCACCACTTGGGGAGAATGGCTCGAAGTACATCCTGAATCACGCATTTATCTGGGCGATGGCGTTATTCCCGAAGACAACCTATCTTTTGATAGTGATAAACCTGAAATCAGTGCTGATGATCAATAATTCCACGTGAGATCCTCGACCAGTCAGCGGTCAAGGTGTCAATGAATAACTGCGACTACGCGTTGTTAAATCGCATCGAAGTAATGAAAAAGCGAAAACATGGCCTACCGTTTCAAATCTGTTGATGCTCAACCATTGCGTCATCGTTCGCATCGCAAAATAACACTGGCACATCCTCTCACGCCATTTCTGGTTTTGCTCTTTATCGCTGTTGCTATATTAGGTTGCGGTCCGGATCCCAATGTCACGCCAAACGACCGGCGGACTACAGTCAAACAGAATAGCAACAAGAACAACCAGCTTCCTGCGGAAGAGCAAACGCCTTCTTTTTGGGATCACAATCGAACAGTCGCAAAGCCAGTGTCTACCGAACCGCACTTTGCTGGGAGCGAAAGTTGCCAAGAATGCCATGCTGCTATTTACCAACAATATATGCGGCACCCAATGGCGCAATCCATTCGTAAAATCGGTGACCAAACACCGCTAGAACAATACCTGCAAAACCCCACGTTTGCATCTGCCGGATATCAATATGAAATCCGCAGCGACGCAAACGCACCGGAGTCACCTCCATCCGCGGTTGAACATATTGAACGAGTCACGTCCTCAAGCGGACAAACCGTACTCGAACAATCAATCCCCATACACTACGTCGTAGGATCTGGGTCTCGCGGCAGGTCGTTTTTACACCAAGCAGGAGACCGACTATTTCAGTCACCGATCACCTGGTACGTCGAAAAAGAGTTGTGGGATTTGTCGCCGGGCTATGTTCCAGGCAATCACCAGCGATTCGAACGAGTCATTGTTGACAATTGCCTTGCCTGCCACGCTGGTAAAGTCAATCGAGTAGCAAATAAGCACGATCATTTTGACAGTGAAACCCCTTTTCGCGAAATGGGAATAAGCTGCCAACGATGCCACGGTGACGCCCAGCAACACGTGGAAACTCACCGTCAAGGCACCTTTAAAGCAGAACATTTCATCGTAAATCCTGCCAAATTACCAACCGTCGAAAAGGAGAGCATTTGTAATCAATGCCACCTTTCCGGAAAATACAGAGCGACCCGCTACGGAAAGTCCTTTTTTGATTTTCGGCCCGGGATGAAATTGAGCGAAGTCTGGTCGGTGTTTATCGCTAATGGTACAAGCCAAGGCAACAATGCGGCTCCACTATTGAGTCATGTCGAACAAATGCATGCCAGCGCCTGTTATCAAAGCCCCGTAACAAACATGACCTGCACGTCGTGCCACGACCCACACTTCAACCCGACACGCGATGAAAAGATAGAATTCTACCGCAACAAATGTCTGAATTGCCATAGTCCATCCGCTACCCAGTGTAGCGAACCGATCGCTGCGCGAACGAATTCGTCCGCGGAGAACTCCTGCTTCGCTTGTCACATGCCACGTATCGCCAATAGCGACATCGCCCATTCGTCACAATCCGATCACCGAGTGCTTCGCAGACCAACCGTCATCGCATTTGATAACTCATCGACCATTGTAAAACGAGACACCGACGCAACCCCTTGGGTACTCTTCCCCAACACACAAGAGCAGCTACCGCAATGGGAAATGGACCGTGCCTCTGGTGAAGCACTGTTGAGGCAATACGCATCTGTCGGCGAGGGCCAATTATTGGAACAGGCCGAACAAGCACTGACCGCAGCAGCTCGTCAGGTCAGTAACGACAGCCAATTACTCAGAAACCTAGGCCGCGTCTATTACTTGCAAAACAGAACGGGGGAAGCAATCTCGGTCCTGCAGCGAGCCAACGAGATTGAGCGAAACGATGCCTCCACAATAAGTTTGCTTGCCTTATGCTATCACCGACAAAAAGACACCACACAAGGAATCGCTCTGTTTGCTGACTGGTATGCCCAATCATATCGACCATCAATGGAATATGGCCTATTTGCTGATTTATTCTATCAGACCGGAAACCACCAACAAGCAATTGATCTGTTGCAGGAAAGCCTCCGCGTAAACCCCACTCTAACGTTACACTACCGCAACCTGCACATTATTCAGTCTCGCATTGGCGCCGTCCTAGAAGGGCAGGAGAATCTGCGTCAAGCGATCATTTTGGAACAGCTGACCCAGCCGCAACTGCTCGATAAGCCTGACGCCAATCCCTAATTTGCAACTGTTATCACCCCTTTTGCAAGGCCAGCAGTTGCACCTCTCACGCGTCTATATGGCATAATATATTTATATATACTTTACTTACTCTATTGCTACCGTCCGCCTCGAAAAATGCTCCATCGTACTTTTCCTCTTGCGCTATTCCTTTGCACGCTGCTCGCCATCTCAACGCCGGTAGCCCTGCAAGCAACTGACGTACCGATCACGACCAAGCAAACACAATTCTTCGAAGAGAACATTCGTCCGATGTTAGTCCGGCAT
>DTSG01000226.1 GCA_012965455.1 Planctomycetaceae bacterium
GTGTACCTCAATGAACCCGGTTCGCTCTTTCGGAAAAGCCAAGTGCTCCAAACAGAAGAAGGCCCGGTGGATTTGCAATTGGTAGATCTCAATTTTGATGGTCGCGTCGATGCCATCGTCACGAACAGTAAATCCAACTCGTTGTCTATTTTTTTGGCGGAGCAGGGGGTGGGGTCAATGCAAACTTACAACGTTGGGCTGGTCAATTCCAAAGCTCCGGTAAAAAACAAAAGACCTCTGAAGGAAAATCAACTCAGGGAAAATACTATCTAATTGATATTACCGGTGTCTATAACAAGCCTATTGGGCCACCGATTCAACGCAAGACCAATCCGACGGCCGGCTACCAAATGCTTGGTGTTGTGTTAGTCGTTAAAGACAAAGGTAATTATTTCCTAAAACTAACCGGGCCACAGAAAACTGTTTCCCATTGGGCCAGCACGTTACGAACATCTTTCGGAGCTGATATCAAAGACGAAAAGGAAGCGGAACTCGATCAATAATCAATTCCGCCAAACGAATAGTTAGCGAAAAGTAATTTGCGGCAAAAAGAACCACTGCAATGCTACAAAACTGAATAGTACGGTCACGCAAAGGTTTTAGTAAATGAAAATCCAAGATTTTCTTGAACACCACGGGATTGGTCGTAATCCGTTTGCCGAGGAAGACGCCAAGTCAGACAAGGTTTTCAAGGATCACTGCATCATCAATACCTATCATCCAATTTGGGATAAGGTTTATGGTGATCCCAGCGAGCCGACGACCTCGGTTGTCTTTGGCGAAAAGGGTTCCGGCAAAACAGCGATCTGTCTACAAATTGCTCGACACGTCGACAGTTACAATCAAGAGCATCCCGAAGAACGCGTATTCGTCATTCATTATGACGACTTCAATCCGTTCCTCGATCGTTTTCGCGATCAGATACCAGGTCGCAATGTAACCGCAGACAAAGTTCTACAGCAATGGAAACTTTGGGACCATATGGATGCGATTCTCACTGCTGGAGTCACCGGTTTAGTCGATGATCTCATGGAAACACCGGCAACCCGCGTGCGGACCTCGGGCGAAGTCCAACCGCAGTTAAGCTGCCGCTTAGATCGGCATCAAATGCGGGATCTATTATTACTGGCCGCCTGCTATGACGAATCAACTCAACAAACATTTCTCGGACGCTGGAATCAACTGCGTAAATCACTTGGGTTCTCAACCATCAAATCTCAGTGGCAACGCATTCTAGGTATCACGTACTCAGTTATCGCTTTGGCCATTCTTTTCACAATGGCGGTACGTAATCTTGAGACGGTGACTAACCGCGGTTTTTGGTTCATGCTCCTAGGATCCCTCGCCGTTAGTTGGACACCGTGGTGCTGGAAGTCTGCTCAGAATCTATTCCGTTCCCATGGAATATTGCAAAAAATGCGAGTTGGGAATCGGGAAGCGGGATCACTACGCAAAGTACTGATGCAATTCACCAACGACGAAATCGACTCCCAACCGCTGCCCAACAAAGCCAGTACCGATGACCGTTATGAATTGCTCATAAAATTTCAGAGCATCTTAAAGACCTTGGGATTTTCGGGGATATTAGTTCTCGTTGATCGCGTGGATGAACCCCACCTCATAAACGGTTCTGCGGACTTAATGAAAGATCTGCTGTGGCCCATGCTCGACAATAAGTTCCTCAAACAGCCGGGTATCGGCATCAAGCTAATGCTGCCAATTGAACTGGCTCGGTTTATTGAAAAGGAAGACCGCCAGTTTTACCAACGCGCACGGCTCGATAAACAAAACATGATCAAATCGTTCGGCTGGACGAGCGAATCGCTTGTCGACGTTGCCAATGCTCGTCTAAAAGCCTGCAGCGACCGAGACGATGCTGCTACGCTGAACGACCTATTCGACGAGTCCGTGTCGCAGCGCCGCATTCTCGACGCGCTGAAAATGCTCCGAGTTCCTCGACATCTGTTTAAATTTCTATATCAACTCAGCGTCGATCACTGTAACTCCTACACCGATCAAGCTCCTGGATTTAAAATTGATTCAAAGACATTTGAAGCAACGTTCGCCGTCTTTCTACGAGAACAAGATGCCTTCGATCATGGGCTTAGCGCGGGTTAGTGACGGCGGACGGGCATCCTCCTACGACGGAAACTGCCGCTACGCCACGGGTTTTTGTATATGCATTGAAACGGCAGGTGGACCCCTACTTGCAAAACAGGCTTGTCTGTCGTAAAAAATGGGCTGAATTCATGGTCAACTTCGAATTATAAGGACGAACACGCAATGGCTGACGACACACCAAAAGTAGGAATCATCATGGGCAGCGATAGCGATTGGCCCAAAATCAAAAAAGCTGCATATGCACTTGATGAATTTGATATACCCTATGAAATTCAAGTCATGAGCGCCCACCGCACTCCCGAACTTGTCAGTCAATACGCATCGACTGCGATCGACCGCGGACTACAAGTCATTATTGCGGCAGCTGGCGGAGCTGCTCACTTAGCAGGCGTTGTTGCAGCGCACACGACCCTTCCCGTCATTGGACTGCCAGTCCCTACGGCTGAAATGGGCGGCATGGACTCACTCTTGTCCACCGTACAGATGCCTGGCGACGTACCCGTTGCCAGTATGGCTGTCGGTATGGGCGGACCTCGCAATGCCGGTCTGTTCGCTGTACAAATCATGGCAACTGCTTGTCCCGACCTGCGAGAAAAACTAGTTGCCTTTAAACAACGACTCGTCGATCAAATCGCAGCGAAAAACGCCGCGTTACAACAGGCTATCGAGGCGGATGCATAGCCACCAGCCACAAACGCTCCAATGGAACGGTGCTGAAGGTGGTTACTTGACATTAATTGATCAAACCGCCTTGCCACTAAACGTGACGACCGTGGATTGTCGTAACCTTGAGTCAGTGGTGCACGCAATTCGCGTTTTGCAAGTCCGCGGAGCGCCGGCTATCGGCATCGCGGCCGCCTATGGAATTTGTGTCGGCCTGCAAACCATCGACGTCAACCAATGCACGATGCAACAATTCGAAGAACGCCTGCAACACTGTGTCGACCAACTCGCTAACAGCCGCCCGACCGCTGTTAACTTGTTCTGGGCGCTACAGCGGATGCAGGATGTAGCCCAAACGATGCGGCAAGCCGGACAACTCCCCAGCCAGATTATGCCAGCGCTACTTAACGAAGCGCTGGCAATTCACGACGAAGATCGGGAAATGTGTCATGCGATCGGCAAGCATGGCGCTACGCTTCTCGATCATGGCCAAGGCGTTCTGACACACTGTAACGCTGGTGGCTTAGCGACAAGTGAATACGGCACGGCTTTATCCGTTCTGTTTTCCGCTCAAGACCAAGGCAAAACTCTGCACGTATTCGTCGATGAAACTAGACCACTTCTGCAAGGTGCCCGCTTGACCGCTTGGGAATGCCAACAACGCAACATTGCAACAACGCTAATATGCGACAACATGGCCGCACAGGTAATGTCGGAAGGGAAAATCCAAACGGTCATTACCGGCGCTGATCGGATTGCTGCTAACGGAGATGTGGCCAATAAGATCGGCACCTATGGACTGGCCATTCTTGCAAAACACCACCAAATTCCATTCTACGTCGCTGCTCCTAGTAACACCTTCGATTTATCACTGAGTACAGGAAAGGGCATTCCGATCGAACAACGCAGCAGCGATGAAATCACCCAAGGGTTTGGGACACAGACCGCACCTGATGGCATCAACACTTATAACCCGGCATTTGACGTTACACCGGCGGAGCTTATCACGGCAATTATCACGGAACAGGGAATCATCTCGCCAGTATCCAGCGCAGCGATCGCAGCACTGCTATGATCTGAGCGAGCGGGCAATCAGCAACACGGCAGCGATCATAAAGCAGGCACCTAGTGGCACAACCAGCACGCCAACACCCGGGTCACCGTTAAACGTAAATATTCCACCTGCGAAAAACCCACCTGGTAGGAGTATGCTAGCGGTGATAAGACTCGGTGAAATCCACCGATGCGGTATCGCGCCCACACCACTATGCACCGTTAGAGCAAATGCAATGTGCACTAACCCCAGCAAAGTGCCATGCGCATGGGCTAGCCGCCACAACACTTGACGAGTGTCATTTGTCATATAGGGCATCCACTTAAATCCTATGAGCCCCTCGAGGACTGTACCCAACAAAACAAACACGAATAAGGACCACCAGCCAAAACGCAAATGTCGTTTTACTGTTTCAGTACGGCGGACCGTCGAATCTTCCGTTGCCGATTCCACGTTGCCCAGATTGGCCTTAGTGGAATTGCCCGAGTTGACGATTTCATGTCCCGTGTCTGCCATCGATTCAATGCACTCCGATAAAAACAACTGTGTGACAACTATTTCTGAAAAAACATTGCCCGATTGTTACGTTGTTTGAGCAGAAACTCAAGCGCAAATCAATCGAGTTGGCCAGCTGCTGTCCGCAGCACCCCAGCAAATGGCCACTCCTGCTAAATAATATGGGGCTTATTTAGACGTCAATTCTTTTAGTCGTTGGTCCGCTTTAACAGAAGCTTTTATCATGACAGATTCTAACGTAACGGTTTTACCACCGAGACGTTTGGATTCGTCGGCTGCTTCCATGAACGCGTAAATCTCCAGTGATTCCTCGCTGTGCACCGGTACGATACCACTACGAAAGAACTTCACGATATCGACCACTAATGGTCGGTAACCTTGATAAGGACCAATCTCAGAGATCCCCTTGTCACCAAACGCTGTGCCACCGTATCCCCCCTTGTAACCTCGGATGCCGCGGAAAGTACCGACTCGACCGCCCTCCCAGACACCTGTCACGTATTCGGTATCCTTAGTGGAAACACGCGCTACTTGCTCGCAGCCGGTGCCCATCACAGTAAACAAAGCTTCTACACCATGGATACCGTACCAAAACAGATCTGGGTGAGTTGGTTCTAAGTGTGCTGGACTAAATGCCATCGCTCCATGAACTTTGCCAATCGAGCCATTACGAATAGCAACGGCCCCTTTAGAATAGCGCAATGAGGAACTCGTAAAACAGGGGACTTTGTGCTCCGCAGCGAAGCGAAAGATAGCGATCGCATCTGCCAACGAAGCAGCGACCGGTTTGTCAATAAAAAGTGGTTTGCCCGCCAAGATCACCTCCATGGCTTGCTCGAGGTGAGGGCGACCATCGTTCGTTTCCAAAAGTACAACATCGACTTCGGCTATAACTTCTTTAATCGATGAAGCTATTTTGATTCCCATGTCTGCGATTTGTTTCGTGTATCCCGGAATCCGTGAAGCACTTGATTCAATATCTGCACTCCCCTGCGGATAGGCAATCACGACACGGCAATTCGCTATGTCTGCCGCTGCGTCGGCAGCATTCAGCGCTGTGGTGAAAGCAATGCTGTGCGAGGTATCAAGTCCGATCAAACCGACCTTCAGCGACTTGGGTTCTTCTGCCTTTACAGTCAAGTCGGTTATACCTGGAACGCCTGGTAAAAACGTTACGCCTGCACTGATTGCAATAAAGAAAAGACCGACTCGACGATTCATGGGAATACTCCACAATTTAAACTGGCAACAGAAATATTTTTTGAGGTAAAAAAGCATTACCTAAGTGCCAATTCATTGTACGTTATTTCTCAGTGACATTGGGAGCGGTAAAGAATCGAACTCGATGATTCATCGTATCTCCGACATACACCACGCCGTTAACATCCACACAAATACCATGCGGACGCCCCATTTGAGCTTTCGTCGCATCTGCTCCGTCACCGCCGGACCCGCGACCCTGTGGACCATAGCCACACACAGTTGATATTATATTCTGTTTCAAATCGATCATCCGAATCGCTTGGTTTTCAGTGTCAACAACGAACAGGCGCCCTTGCGGACCGATGGCGATCCCTTTCGGTCCATTAAACGTGGCCTGCAACGGTGCGCCGTTATCACCGTTAAATCCTTTTTCTCCGGTACCGGCGACATGTTGCAATCGCCCGCTGGTCAGATTCAAGCTCCACACACTGTGCCCTTCACGCAGTGCAATCCACAGCACCCCTTTATCATGGCACAACGCCCGGGGTCCCAGCATCGCATTGCCTCGAGCTAGTGACCCGTTAGTCGGCAATTTCTTTGCTCCCGTGCCGGCAATCGTATCGATGATTCCCGTCGCCAAGTTAACTCGCCGAATACGGTGATTCCCAATATCGGCGATGTATAAATAACCTTGGTCATCGAGTGCAATGCTGTGCGGATTGTTGAGTACTGCAGCCGTAGCCGCACCGCCGTCGCCACCAAAGCCCGCTGTGCCAATTCCGGCAACCAAACTAACCCTATTGGTGAGTACCTCAATTTTGCGGACAATATGATTTTTCATTTCAACAAAATAGATGTCCCCATTTTTGGCAAATCGCACTTCATACGGCTCTCGTAAATCGGCGTTGGTGGCCTCTTGACGATTCCCGGAATAACCGGCCTGGCCCGTACCTGCAATCGTTGTCAGTTGATTTGTCTTACGATCCACTCGCATAATCCGGTGATTACCAACCTCGGTCACATACAGTGCACTGTCGGGACCAATTTCCACACCAAACGGTTGAGCAACATGCACGTCAGTGGCATTGCCTTGGTCGCCGTTATTTCCGCCTTGCCCAGTGCCCGCTACGGTTGAAATATCCGCCCCGCAAAGATCTGCCGCGAAACCAATAAACAGCATGCTCAACACAACGACCAGCGATACTGCAGAGCTAATACGAACTATCATAAACGACATCTCTTTGTTGCTGCCGGTGGGTGAAATCTACAACAATCGGTAATCACGAGTTTCTAGCAATCGTAATACAAATTGAATTCGTGCGGATGAGGACGAGTCTGCATCGGGCGGACTTCATGGTCACGCTTGGTTTGAATCCACGTGTCAATCACATCGGGCGTGAAAACATCATCTCGTAATAAATACTCGTGATCCGCCGCTAAGGCATCCAAGGCTTGACTCAAGCTTTCCGGTGTCCGAGCGATTGTTGCGGACGCTTCCTCATCGAGTGAATAGATATCACAATCTAATGGGTCACCGGGGCTTATTTTGTTTTGGACGCCATCAATCACCGCCATCAACATTGCAGAAAAAGCCAAGTACGGATTGCAACTCGGATCGGGGCAACGAAACTCTACTCGCTTGGCACTCGGAGTGTTATTAATCATCGGAATGCGACAAGCGGCTGAACGGTTGCGTTGAGAATATGCTAAGTGAACCGGTGCTTCAAAACCTGGGACCAATCGTTTGTAACTGTTTGTCGTGGGATTGGTAAACGCCAGCAAACTCGGGGCATGCTTGAGCAATCCACCTATTGCGTGCAGCGCCATTTCACTAAGCCCACCGTAGTCACTTCCAGCGAACAACGGAGTGTCATCTTTCCACAATGAAATGTGCACATGCATGCCGGACCCGTTGTCGTTAAGAATAGGTTTAGGCATGAACGTCGCCGTGCGGTTATTCTTGAAGGCAACATTGCGAACAATATATTTGTAAATCATCATCTGGTCAGCCATCTCGGTGATCGATTGATACCGCAAATCGATTTCACCTTGACCCGCCGTACCGACTTCATGGTGCTGGCATTCCACGTCGAGACCACATTTAATCATCGTCCGCATCATCTCATTACGGATATCCATATGATGATCGGTTGGCGGGACTGGGAAATAGCCCCCTTGGTATGGAATTTTGTAGCCCAGATTTGGGTTTTCCGTTTTACTCCCGCGATTCCACTGCGCTTCTACACTGTCAATTTGATAATATCCTTCCCGTTCGTTTTGATCGAACCGAATATCATCAAAAATAAAGAACTCCGCTTCAGGGCCAAAAAACGCTTTATCCGCTACACCACTTGCCTGCAGATAGTTTGCTGCTTTTTGCACGATATTACGAGGGTCACGTGAGTAGTCTTCGCCGGTAATGGGATCTTGGATGTTACAGATCAAATTTAAAGTTGGCAGCTCTGTGAAAGGATCAATGAACGCCGTATTCGCCTGCGGGATCATCAGCATGTCACTCTCATTGATCGGTTGCCACCCGCGAATACTAGAACCATCAAAACCGAGACCCGTTTCAAACACCTCCTCTACCAATTTCTTAACCGGAATCGTGCTGTGGTGCCAAATTCCGTGTAAATCAACAAACCGTAGGTCGACCGCTTTCACGTCGTTCTCTCGGCACAGTCGCAGTACTTCAGCTGGTGTCACGATGGTTACCTAAAATATTGTTGGTTGAGGTGAAATTGAAACGTTTTGCACAAGG
This sequence comes from Planctomycetaceae bacterium, assembly GCA_012965455.1. Taxonomy (GTDB): domain Bacteria; phylum Planctomycetota; class Planctomycetia; order Pirellulales; family Pirellulaceae; genus UBA721. The sequence continues at coordinate 8,319 of DTSG01000226.1, forward strand.
CTGTATTATTTGTGACTTGATATTTGTTACTGGTCAATTGCCTGTCCGTGAAACCCGACTTCGCAAAATAGCAATCACATCTTGAAACTCGAGCCGCCGGCGCGTGAACTCTTCAACAGTCTTGTGCTCATCAGATTTAACATAGTCCATAATGATGTCTTCCGCAGCAAGAAACTCGGGCGTAATATCGACAAGTTCCTCCACAATGTCCAAGGGAATATTGGTAACACCGTTGGCGTCGCCGTGTAACAGGTCACACTGGTTAACCATTAAGCCTGCCACTCGAACCGGCAATCCTAGATGCAATATATGGCAATAGGCATGCGCGACCATCGTCGAACCGGTGAAGACGTTATATCCAAGTGCTTTGACTTGTAGTAAATCGCGCCCGCCGCCATTGGTCACTAAGCCAACTGATCCGTAGGCCTGATAAGTCGAGCACATTACTTCGCCGAAAACAGCTGAGACGGCCGGATCATCAATGTCTTGAAATACGACTACGGCTGGCCCCGGAAGTTCTTGAAACTGAGCGAGTTGTGCTTGCAATGAACCATAGGCATCGCCGCCGACAGGTGGTGCGTCGGAGCGAAAACAAGCGGTGGCTGCAAAGCCAACCATCGGTTCAAATTCGGGGAAGTTACACTGCACTCGATGATCCATATAGCCTGTATTACGAGGCCGGACTTCGAACAATTCAATGACGTTGCAAATCGTGGGAGAATCAAAAGTTGCGAGTGTATCAAGCGTAGTTTGTGTTATAGTCATGCCATCTGTAGCGAATAAAAGTGTAGTTCATCTAGTGTTGTCCGCAATATTCAGCGTAACACTGACACCTGCCAAACTCAAGTAGGCGCCGCCGACGCTGGTGACAAACTAATCTTCTTTTCCCATATCAAAATAAAACGCGGTGCTGTAGCGGCGGTATCCTGTGTGGAGTTTACCTCGGCCTTGACGGGAAGCAATACGCAGTCGGGCATTTGCTTAATAGATGTCGCGGGCTTCGAGCAATTCGATGATCTGGTCAACACATTGTTCGACTTTGAGGTCAGTTGTGTCCAACGTCAGATCTGCCGCGGCTGGGGTTTCATATTCTGACGTTACTCCTGGAAAATTATTGATCTCGCCGGCATCGGCTTTGGCGTACATCCCGTTTTCGTCACGCGCGCGGCAAACCTCAACAGGCGTGCTTAAATGAATCGTAATAAAACGTTCCACGCCCACTTTTTGAGCCGCTTTCTGACGGACTTCTTCACTCGGTGCCACAAACGCACTAATGCAAATCAACCCCGCTGCATTCATTAAACATGCGACTTCGGTACTACGACGCAAGTTTTCACTACGCTCGTCCGCACTGAATCCTAAGTCTTTGCTTAACCCCCGCCGCATGTTCACACCGTCCAGGACAATACAGGTGCGCCCCTGATTAAACAACCGCCGTTCGAGGGCATAGGCTAATGTTGTCTTACCCGAATTCGTGAGCCCTGTAATCAGTAACGTCACTGCCTGTTGGCCGAACCTAGCAGACCGCTCATCCGCATCGACGCTGCCAAGTTCTTCTTGCTGAGTGCTTTCTTGACTCCACAGATCATCCTTCGCATCATCCGCTTCCCGGTTCAGAATCATCCCCGCCGCTACGGTTCTATTCGATAGACGATCCACCAGAATAAACGAACCTGTCGCGTGATTCTTTTTATAGCCATCGAATATCAACGGCTCTGTCATCGACAAGGCAACGCGACCAATTTCATTGAGCTCCAACGTCGGCGCGTCCTGACGATGCAGCGTATTCACATCCACTCGATATCGCAGCGTCGATATATGTCCCGTCGTCACCTTAGTCGTTTGCTTGACAAGATATTCTTTACCTGGAACCATTGCCTGTTCGGACATCCACACCAACATCGCATCAACTTGCTGTTTGGTTTGCGGAACATTACCGGGGCGAACAATCATATCTCCGCGGCTACAGTCAACTTCATCGGCTAATGTAATCGTGACCGATTGCCCTGCAAAAGCTTCGTCTAAATCACCGTCGGCTGTTACGATCCTCGCCACGGAACTCTTCTTGCCCGACGGCATCACTATGATCTCATCGCCTGTACGCACAATACCCGACGCCACCGTGCCACTGAATCCACGGAAGTCTAAATCCGGACGAAGCACCAATTGCACCGGAAAACGGAAATCTTGCAAGTTGCGGTCAGAACCAATGTAGACCGATTCCAAAAAATGCATGAACGTCGCACCATCATACCAAGGCATGTTTTCACTAGCATCTACAACATTGTCACCATGTAGCGCTGATAACGGGATGAAATGTAAATCGGGGATATCTAAGCGAGCCGAGAAGTCCATATATTGCTGACGGATCTCTTCGTATCGCTCTTGACTGAAATCCACCAAGTCCATTTTGTTGATGGCGACAAGTACGTGTTTGATTCCCAATAAAGAAACAATGAAACTGTGCCGCTTGGTTTGGGTCAGGACACCATGCCGAGCGTCGATCAAGATAATTGCCAAGTCGGCCGTCGACGCGCCGGTCACCATGTTGCGAGTATATTGTTCGTGACCAGGTGTGTCGGCAATAATGAACTTGCGTTTGGCTGTCGAAAAATACCGATAGGCTACGTCGATCGTAATTCCCTGTTCGCGTTCAGCTCGCAAACCGTCGGTCAACAACGCTGGATCAAAATCACCGCCAGTCGTCCCGTGTGTCACACTGTCTTTTTCAATCGCAGCCAATTGATCTTCATAAATCATCTTGGCATCGTACAACAACCGCCCGATCAACGTACTTTTACCATCGTCGACGCTGCCACAAGTGATAAAGCGCAGCAGTTCTTTGCGCTCGTGTTGAGCAAGGTAGGCGTCAATGTCGGTTGCGATTAGATCAGATTGATGACTCATAATTGAATTTCTACTTGGTTACTTACAGCAAAGTCCAAAAGACAGTAGCTGCATCCGCCACGGGACTAGAAATAACCTTCCTTCTTCTTATCTTCCATATTGCCTTCTTCGTCATTGTCAATCACTCGACCTTGACGTTCCGATGTCGTAGCTAACAACATTTCCTGAATGATTTCTGGCAACGTTTTGGCACTGGATTCAACGGCTCCAGTTAAGGGGTAACATCCCAACGTCCGGAACCGAACCTCTTTCATCATCGGTTCTTCACCCGGTTTCAGTTCAAGTCGATCATCATCAACAAGCACCAAAATACCGCCACGCTCCACGACAGGGCGAACTGCGGAATAATACAAAGGCACGATTGGAATCTGTTCTAGGTGAATGTATTGCCAAATGTCTAACTCCGTCCAGTTAGACAAGGGAAAGACGCGAATGCTCTCACCTTTGTTGACGCGTGAGTTATAGATATTCCACAACTCCGGTCGTTGGTTCTTGGGATCCCAACGGTGGTTCTCGTCGCGAAAGGAAAAGACGCGTTCTTTGGCTCGTGATTTTTCTTCATCTCGGCGAGCACCACCAAACGCTGCATCAAATTCGTGTTTGTCGAGCGCCTGTTTGAGCCCTTCGGTCTTCATCACCGTCGTGTGTTTGCCGCTATGCTTGAGCGGATCGATACCTAACGCAACACCTTCTTTATTGATATGCACGATGACGTCCAACCCTAGTTCCTGGCGGGCATAACTCTCGCGAAACTCAATCATCTCGCGGAACTTCCAAGTCGTATCAACGTGCATCAACGGGAAAGGTGGTTTAGCCGGATAGAAGGCTTTCATGGCCAGATGTACCATCACCGACGAGTCTTTTCCAACGGAATAAAGCATCACAGGATTTGAAAATTCAGCCGCTACTTCGCGGATAATATGAATGCTTTCCGCCTCAAGCTCTTTTAAATGGGTAAGGTTGTATCCGCTCATCTATTTATTGTCTAAATGTGAAATTGTCGATTGAAATTCGAGTATAAGTCAACGCCTAGGTTTCGTCTATGCGCAGAACTGCGACTGCGGAGAACACGCACGGTTCAATTCCTGCAAGCGTGACCGCCTGTAACGGAATTGACGATTCTGTAGGCCGGAATCGCGGTGACACTGCTACCTTAGCTGGCGTGTGGCGGCTCGGCTTTGTGAGATGACCACATTTTCAAAACTACACTTTCTGAATCCGTACCAATCATCGGATACGATTTCAGTTTCCGTAATTCAACATCTTGTAGCGTGCCGCGATGACGAGCAGCTTTGCGTTCCTCCGTCCAAGCAGGACCCTTGATGGCTAACAGTTGGCCAAACAAGTGCCAATGTGGAGCGAGCCACAACCCCATCTTCCAAAGTGGTCCCACTGCACGGCACACTATGACATCGTAGTTGAGATCGTTCAGTAGGTCTTC
>DTSG01000227.1 GCA_012965455.1 Planctomycetaceae bacterium
GGATGCCACAACCCAGTCCAACTTGCCAATAGACTCGCAGCATCGTCACCCGTGTGGTGCGTTGGGAAATCTTCAAGACTATGGCAAGGCAGTAAAATAGCAAGTTCTTTATAAATCATGGAGATATCTTGAATATGGTTGGGAGGAGAATGATTGCTGTGGATTGGGTGGGTGATTTATTGCAATGCCGATCAGGACATTGCTACTCTATATTCGATGACCTAACGCCGCCGCGCGGTGTTAATATGACCGAGTTCAAACAGAGACTAACGCTGCAAAAATGTCTCAATCTTCAGTGTTTTTTATTTTAAACAGTCGCTGCCATGAATTTATCTGTTGTAACATCCATTATTACGGATCAAAATGATGTCTACTACCCTCAATAAAGACCAATAGTTTCGCAGCGACAACGTTGACATTACGGTTCTATGTTAACTAACATTAATAGATAGGGATATTAGGAACATAGAAGGCTTTGCCAATCTAAAGTCATGTGTGGGAATCATTCATCATTCTTTTCTCCTCCATTATGACACTGGCAATTACTGATCTGGACACCAGCGATTCCTTAGATAGTCAAGAAACCCAAGTGAGACGAAAATAGCCTTTGATATGCTCTTTGATGTCATAGGATAGAGTAATTCGAAGATGAATGATATTTTGTGTTTTGCATTTTTGTCGAGTAGATGAAGTTTCGTTGAGAAGCAACAGAGATGGTAAAAGAAATGGAAGTTTAGCCCTGAAAAAGACCGATAGATAACGATAAGGTACGTTCTTTGTGGTCAATACACCCGCGGAGAAACATTGCGGAATTACCAGTTAAAATATAAACGCGGCACAATACAAAACGTTACATAGTTCACAGTTCATTTTTTAACCACAATGAACCATTGAAAGGGTCATAATGGCCAACACGAACAATCCAGGGGCATGGGGAATCGATATCGGACAGTGTGCACTAAAAGCACTGCGCTGTGAAATTCAAGATGGTGAGCTTGTCGCCACTCAGGTCGACTACATCGAATACCCGAAGATCCTTAGCCAACCCGACGCCGATCCCCAATCTTTAATCGCCGAAGCGCTAAATCAGTTTATCGAACGAAATGACATCGAAGATGACAAAGTCGCTGTAGCTGTTCCGGGCCAATCCGGTTTAGCTAAGTTCTTTAAGCCACCGCCGATTGAGCTCAAAAAACTTCGAGACATTGTCGAGTTTGAAGCGAAGCAGCAAATCCCATTTGATTTAGACGAAGTTGTTTGGGACTACCAACGGATGGGTGGTGGAGTCGAACATGAAGGCTTGATCACAGAGACCGAAGTTGGTTTGTTTGCAATGAAGCGCGATCAGGTCATCCGCGAAATGCTGCCGTTTGACAACGCGAACATCACCCTAGATGCCATGCAACTTGCGCCGATGGCAATCTATAACTGTATCACCTACGATCTACTCGACAATTGTCCAGACCCAGATGTCTTCGACCCCGACTCTCCGCCACCGAGCTACATGGTACTGGCTATAGGTACCGAGACGACGGACATGGTCATTACCAATGGATTCCGCGTCTGGCATCGCAGTATTCCAATTGGCGGTAATCATTTTACGCGACAAATGACACAACAGCTGAAGCTAACATTTGCCAAGGCTGAGCATCTCAAACGAAACGCTCGTGACGCTCCAGATCCTAAGCGTGTCTTTCAAGCGATGCGGTCTGTCTATGACAACCTCGGGACGGAAGTCCAACGTTCTCTTAGGTTTTTTGAAGGCATTGATCGCAAAGCAACCATTAAGGGTGTGGTCATTACGGGTAACACCGCCAAGTTGCCGGGGCTGCAAGCGTTTATTGGTAAAAAAGTCGATGTCGCTGTTATCGAGATGAACGCATTCAAACGGCTGAAGGGGTCAACCGTTACGGCTAGTCCAACGTTTAAAAACAACATGCTTTCGTTTGCTAATTGTTACGGACTCTGCCTCCAATCTCTAGGCATCGCACAACTGCAAACAAACTTGCTGCCTCGCGAAATTCTGTTTGACCGACTCGTTGATTCGAAAAAACCGTGGGTCATTTCGGCAATCGCACTGCTACTACTCTCGTTTTCGTTCAACTACTTCATGCAATACGGAGCATGGAAGAAAGTAGCTCACGACAGCACCGGAGCGAGCACTGCAACGTCCGGTCCAGACGGTTGGGAATCAAAAATCACCAAGGCGGAAAGTGTTTCATCCAAATCTAGTGCAAATATCAAGGACTATGAGGCGTTGCAAAAAGCCTATGAAAATCTCCAGAAATTTGGCGAACAACTCATTGGGAATTCAGACCGGCAAGTCTTGTGGATCGAATTGCTGAAAACCGTTAATTCTGTTCTGCCGCACGAACAAACCAATTGGCGCGATCCAGATCAAATTCCGTTTAGTGACCGCCCGGATTTCTATATTGAATCAATCGACAATGCTTATCTTGAAGACCTTGGCGACTGGTGGACTAAAGTCTCGGCGAACCACGAAAAGGGACTCAGCTTCATCAAGAAAAACCGACAAATTTGGATTGATGGAATCCAACAAAATGCCAACTTTGTCGCCAACAACAGAGAATTCGTTGAGCAGATGATTGCCCTGCAAACAACCGCTGCTCAAGAAGCCGCCGCTAACGCTGCCACCAACGATGGTGGAGCTGGTGGTGGACCAGTTGGTGGTGGACCAGTTGGTGGTGGACCAGTTGGTGGTGGACCCGTTGGGGGTGGAGGTGCCGCACCTGCTGGCGGCGGGTCATCCGATCCTGGTTGGGTCATTCAACTTAAAGGCTATCATTTCTTTAACAATGACCGAGAAACGGGTGACATCAGCCACGTTCACATGGCCCTTCTTGAACGATTACGTCAAAGCGTTATCGACTTACCGATCGCCGCGATTGATGATACGGAGACGAAATTCACCATGGAACAATTTACGATGGAAGAAATGGGAATAAGTCGCATTGTGCTTGTCAGCTCCCAGGAAGACGGCGAAGTGATTGTCGGCGGAGCAACCGCTGGTGGCGATCCAGGCGGAGACATGAGTGGCATGGGAGCACTAGGTGGAGGAGGTGCTGGAGAAACTTCTGAGGGAGCCGCATCCGATAACAACGGGACTACTGAAGAAGTCGCTACCTACAAAGCCAAAAAATACTCGTTCGTCGTTCAGTTTTGCTGGGTGCCAACGGAACCGATCAAACGACTCGCTGCTCAACAACTTGCCGCGCAGCAAGCCCAAGATGCAATAGATGCGGCTCGAACGCCAGTTGGCGATCCCAATGGTGATCCAGGCGGCGATCCCAATGGTGATCCAGGCGGCGATCCCAATGGTGATCCAGGCGGCGATCCCAATGGTGATCCTAGTGCTGGTCTCCCCGGTGACCTCGGTGACCCCGGTGACCTTGGTCCGGACGACAATGGTCCACCTATCGACTAAATCAATACACTTTATTTAACGAATCAACTTAGCTCAAACCTTTTTCCTTTTCGGATATAGAGCCTTATGGAAGACATTAAAAAACACTTATTTTGGGGCGTCTCCGGCGTCGTAGTCCTCACCATTTCCATCATGTGGTTCTTGGCAATCG
>DTSG01000228.1:0-32763 GCA_012965455.1 Planctomycetaceae bacterium
GATTTCATACCCATCAGCGGCAATCACTCCCGAACTATAGGGCGCTATCCCCTCGAGGAATGAATATCCCGCTCGTTTGTTTTCGACTAATCGCATGTCTCACCTCTTTTTCGAGCAATTTTTTCACAACAATGCAAACCATCGCCAGCGGCGACCCCCTCCTCTAGGGTTGGAATGCCCCCCAAAACAGGGAGTCCAGCTTGTGCGCACAAGCGACCATTATAGCATTAACACCATGTATCCTTAACTCAAGTGTTGTCGCTAAGAGCTGATGTGCGTTGCCTTTGTAAATCTGATTTTGGTACAATTTCTACGACGATACTATTGATGGTGAAGTCGATAAATCACTACGTCTTGAATTATTGTTGCAACTCTATCAAGGGACAATGGAATGTTACGTCTATATGCCAAACAGAATTCTCATTCAGCACAATATTGTGATGGTGTATCGCGCAGAAGTTTCGTCCAACTTGGTGTCGCTGGCATGGCAGGTTTGGGACTAGGGGATATTCTGCGAGCCAAGGCTGCTTCGTCCAACGCCAACTCGGACACCAAAAAGGTATCCACTATTCTGATCTGGCTCGACGGTGGTCCCGGTCATATGGATATGTATGACATGAAGCCTACTGCTCCGGTTGAATACCGCGGAATGTGGCGACCGATACATACAAATGTGCCCGGATTTGACATCACTGAGTTGTACCCTAAGCAAGCAAAACACGCCGACAAGTTTTCCATCGTACGTTCGTTGTCTCACGGAACTGGAGATCACTTTGCCGGCGCACACCGGATGCTAACCAGTAAAGCGTTGGGCGTCAGTGGTGCCAATAAAATCGGTAAATTCCCTGGCCTGGGCGCTATCGTTGCTCAGCAGCGAGAACATATGCATCACGACGTGCCACCCTACGTGTCCGTACCTGTAGCCTCAAGTGTGGGATTGAAACCTGGCTATTTTGGCGGAAAGTTCTTAGGAGTCCAATACGATCCATTCCAAACTCAAGGCGATCCGAATCGAGACAACTTCAAAGTGCAAAACATGGTGTTGCCGACAGGTTTGACCGTCGACCGCTTAGACGATCGCACGCACCTCAGGGGGCAACTTGACAAGATTTCACGCCAAGTGGAATCACGGGGAACCTTCGACGCTCTCGACCGTTTTGACCAACAAGCCTATTCGTTCGTTACTGGTGAAAAATCACGAGTTGCCTTTGATATGAGTTTGGAAGACGACAAGCTACGTGATCAATACGGCCGACATACCTGGGGCCAAAGCACATTGCTCGCGCGCCGACTGGTCGAAGCCGGTGCGTCGTTTGTGACCGTGCACTTTGGCGGCTGGGATCACCACTGGAATCTAGAGTCAGGTTACGAAAACAACTTGCCACGCGTGGATGCAGCCGTCGCCAGCCTGTTTGAAGATCTCGAGCAACGAGGCATGCTAGAAACGACGTTGGTCATGTTGTGCGGCGAATTCAGCCGAACCCCACGAATTAATAATGGTGGCAACGGTGGCCCTCCCTTAAGCAAAGGCACACCCGGCCGCGATCATTGGGGTAATTCAATGTTCTGTCTAATGGGCGGAGGTGGAGTCAGAGGGGGGCAGATAGTGGGCTCGACCAATGCCAAGGGCGAAAGTCCGCAGAACCGACCGCTGACACCAGCGAATGTCCACGCCACAGTCTATAAGTGCATGGGTATTGACCCCGCGTTACAAATCCTCGATCTAGCTGGCCGCCCCACTTCAGTGCTTGATGACCCTGAACCTATTCATGAGTTGCTCTGATTGCCATCTATGCCTGCACTGAAAATCGCCATTGCTCAATTTGGGCAGGAAACCAGCAGCTTTAGCTCAACTCAAACCACACTTGATACCTTCGAGAAGTTTGGACTGTATACAGGAGAAGCATTCCGCCGCCAAGGGTTTGCTGCGGGTGCAGTTGGTGGATTCATCGAAACCGCCCGTAAAATTGGTCTCGCTTGGGAACCAATCGCTATCATCCGCGGCTGGGCAGGTGCCAGTGGGCCATTAACCGATGAAACCCTCGCACATTTTGTCGGCACAATTACAAATGCCTTAAAACGGGCTGACCAAGTGGACGCTTTGTACCTTGATTTGCACGGTGCTGCTGTTGCGTATTCGCATTCCGATTGTGAAGGACATTTATTGCAAGCCTGCCGCGACGTCCTCGGTGATTCCATTCCAATCGTGCTCGCACTGGACCACCATGCCAACCTCACCCATGCCATGGTCGAACATTGTGATGCCCTCGTCGCTCATCGGACACAACCGCATCACCCTTGGGAAACAGGGCAACTCGCTGCCACGTTGTTGTTTAACATTTTACTGGGCAAGTTAACTCCGACAATTGCCTGGAAAAAGATACCACTCATCACTCACCAGGAACAATTTTTAACTGCGCCCGCCGGCCCAATGCGAGAGTGGTTTGAACTCGCCCGCGAAATTGAATCACTCACAGGTGTTGCCTCGGCTTCCACATTTCCGATGCAGCCATGGATTGACGTACCTGAAGGTGGCTGGGCAGTCGCGGTCGTCACCAACAACGACATGGCTTTAGCTGAAAAACACGCCAATCGCTTGGCACAGTTTGCTTGGGACCAGCGTGATAGGTTTTTACTACAGGAGAGCATACCGCCGGCGGATGCCATTCGGCGGGCACTGGAAGCCGACAGCGGATTAGTGATTCTGTCAGACACCGGAGACAGTGTTTTTGGCGGAGCACCTGGAGATTCCACGATTCTGTTGAAGGAATTAATCCGACAAAAAGTACAACAACCCGTTTTGCTAACGATGGTTGACCCAGAAGTTGTTGAACAAGCAATAGTGGCTGGAATTGGGGACACTATTCAAGTTGAACTCGGCGGTAAACAGAGCGGTAACTATAGCACCCCGGTTAAGCTAACGGTGCAAGTCAGCGCAATAGGAGGCGGTGAAATCCAGGCAACCTGCATTGGCATGGACACATTTAGTGCGGGCCGCGCGGTTGTGCTAACGCTTGGCAGTATTCAGATTGTTGTCAGTGAAACAGCTGGAGTGGGCGGCAATCACCCAGCCACGTATAAGCATTTCGGCATCGATCCCAGCGGCGCAAAAATGATCGTTTTGAAGACAGCGAGTAATTTTCAATACTACGCCGACTGGGCCTCTCAAATCATCCGAGTCGACACGCAGGGTGCTACCATGAGCGACATCTCCGGCTTTAACTGGCAACAACTACCACGACCAATTTACCCACTCGACCCAACAACCACTTTTAATGTCGAGTAGCGGTTTACCAGAGACCTTTGATCCACAGGATAGAGGCTTTTTGCCAAGCATCCCACGAAGTCCCTTGGTAACCGTTAAGACCATGCCCGCCGTTGGGCAACTCCAAATATTCAACGGGCACTCCATGATCACGACAGGCGTCCCGATACATTTCACTGTTAATCTTGCGGACCACTGTATCATCGACAGCATGTGTCAAGAATGCCGGAGGAGTTTTACGATTCACGCGCAGCTCATTCGAATACTGGGCAATCAATTCGTCGCTGGGCTCGTTTCCGAGTAGATTTCTTCGTGATCCGCCGTGTGTGTGCTCACCCAAACTAATCACTGGATAGATCAAAACGCTAAAAGCGGGACGTTCGTTTCGATTGCGAGCATGCGTTGCTACTGTAGATGCCAAATGACCCCCCGCAGAGAATCCCATCACGCCAATTTTACGCGGATGTACACCCCACTGCTTGGCGTGCTCTCGAATCACCGCTAGCGCCTTTTGCGCATCCTCGAGGGGAACAGTATTTCGCCCCTTTGGCATCCGATATTGTAATACGAAACCGGTGATTCCGTGTTGATTTAGCCACCGCGCAATGCCATGCCCCTCTGGTTCGATCGCTAAACCACCGTAGCCTCCACCTGGGCACACTAGCACCGATATCCCATTAGGTTTGTCAGCAAGATACGTGGTCAATACAGCTTGAGTTTGCGGCGAATTACCATGATGTAATTCAACGGTAATCGGTGCGCCCAACGCACTTGAGTTAACCACCGTCATATTAACCACGGTCACCAATAAAACCCAAACAACGTACCTACAGAATAACTTTTTCATCCAAATCCCTCTCAGAAATTTAACCGACAGCGGAAGCCCTAGACTAATTCTGCAATTGCTTCTTGCCCTTGATCCACCAGATAGTGCGGACGACCATGTAGGTCAGGAACTGTAGCTGTGCGAACGTCAATTCCCAAATGACGGTACAGCGTTGCAAACACTTCCTGAAAAGAAACGGGGCGGTCCACTGGTTCCCCAGCGATACGATCGGTCTTCCCGATGACTTGACCATGCCGCATACCGCCACCTGCCATCAGAGCGCAAGCAACATTAGGCCAATGATCGCGCCCAACTTTGGCGCTGATCTTAGGCGTTCTACCAAATTCACCCCATACGAGTACGGCGGTATCCTTATCCAATCCACGTTCGTGCAAATCATCAATTAGCGCTGTTATGCCTTTATCGAAGATGGGGAAATCTTCTTTTTCACGAAGGAAGATCGAGTTGTTTGCACGGCCTTCCGCATTGAGTCCGCCGTGCCAATCCCACTTACTGTAATTGACGGTCACGATACGAGCGCCGGCTTCGATCAGTCGCCGAGCAGCTAGAAAACTCTGGGGAACACGTGGTGCACCATTGGCATCAATGAACTTCTTCGGATTACCGGTGCCATATCGTTCACGCGTTGCTTCGCTTTCGTTGGAAAGATCGAGTGCTTCTGCTAAATGTGAGGCGGTCAAGATACCCATCGCCTGTTCGGTAAATGCATCGACACCCTGGAGTGTGCCGCTGGCATCCGTATCGCGGCGGAACTGATCGAAGCTAGCGAGCAGTGCTTTGCGATTTGCCAAACGGTCAGTGGTAATCCCATTGAGGATCATATCTTTACGGGTTGAGCCGAGAGGTCGGAATCCCGAGTGGGCTGGGCCGAGATAACCAGGACCGGGTTCGTTGTATGGCCCATGTGTGCAAGGGTAGCAGAGGCTAATAAACCCAGGAGTCGTAGGGACGTGTTGGCCTTGAATTTTGTTTACTAGGGAGCCAAACTGAGGCCAACCGCCAGCCGGTTTCTGACCGGCATTGGTTCTTCCGGTATAACATTGAACAGCGTCATGGCCTGCTTGGGCGTCGTTTAGCGAGCGAATCACCGTGAACTTGTCCATCCGCTGTGCCATCATCGGCAAGGCTTCACAAATTTCGATTCCATTTACGTTCGTGGCCGTCGGTTTCCACGGACCCGCTATTTCTCGTGGGGCGTCTGGTTTGAGGTCAAACATATCTTGATGCGGTGGTCCGCCGACCAAGTAAACCAAGATGACTGATTTCGGGTTATTGCGAATCCCTTGTTTTGCCTCGAGTGCAAGCAAGCCGGGCAATGTCAGTCCGCCAGCACCTAGTGCCCCAACTTGCAGGAAGTTACGCCGCGACACTCCGTCGCAATGCGTTTTCCCCTTGTCCCTTGGATCCAAAATTTTAAGCATAGTGCAACAACCTTAATTGCTAGTTCAATCGTTGACGTACCCGCTGATTATTGTACACGTATTCTACAATGAATATCGCATTTATCTAAAGGCGAGATTGAGTCTTTCCCATCATTGCCCAAAGAGTTGTTGGAATTTCTCCCGAGATAAACTTGGACAATCTCTATCTTCGTTCATGCGACTGACGCTCGCCGGGTCCTTAAACCCACTGCCAGTGATTGGGCAAACGACGACATCGTCCGCCTTTACTTGCCCCATCTGAAACGCCGTAATCGCTCCCATAACCGACACTGCAGCAGCTGGTTCACAGAACACGCCCTCCATTTCCGCTAACGTGCGCTGACACTCCCACACGGTGTCATCGATAACAAGAAACCCTGTGCCCTCTGTTTTGCGACAAACTTCGACCGCCTCGTGGCCATCGACGACACTAGCAACCTGCAGTCCGCTGATCCGCGTCCAACAATCGACAGCACCTGGCGAATCATTTGGAAATCGTAAAGCGGACGCCATTGTGTCATTTCCCTCGGGTTGGACAATGTGGACTTTTGGTAGCGAGAACGTAGCGAGGGACATCTCAATATCCAGAAACCCTTGAGCCACACCTAACGCTAGACCACCGCCGCCTGCTTGGCAAAATACGTGGTCGATACCATGTGGTAGTTGCATTTGCAATTCATGGCTAATTGACTTGAGTCCGTTCATACCGGCGGGACTGTACCGAAAGGCACTAATTTGCAGTGCAACATTATCTACGGAAGAAGCAGCTTCCAGTACGTCAAAAACCGCTTGCGTGGTTTCCGGTTGCGTACCAAATCCTTCAATTCGATAGATCGTTGCTCCGTAGGCGAGCATTTGCTGAAGTTTGCCAGCGGGGCATCTTCGACAACGGCGATGTGACATTCAATGTTTGCCAACGCACAGTAAGCGGCCAGCGCCGCGCCTGTGTTGCCACTGGACGTCGCTAAGCATTTGGTCTGTTCGTTGGCCAACATGTGCGAAACCGCGAGCGCCGCATAACGGTCTTTAAAGCTGCCTGTTGGATTTGCTGACTCAATCTTGAAATAGAGATTTTTCAGTCCGACTCGTGGCCCAATAAATCGCGACCTCAATATTGGAGTGTCCGCTTCTCCGAGAGAAATTTGATAGCCCGCAGCAACTCCGTCAAACGCCTGTTGCCAGTTCCAAATACTCATGTCGAGTTTCTATATTTCGCGCCATTCCTTGCTGTTATGTACTACCAATAGAATAGCAGAAACGATCCAAACCACCTAAAACCGTTTGTGGAGGTTTAGCGGGGATGCATATTAAGCAGAATCAATCGGTATTGTTCGCATCAATATTAAGAACTCGGAGTCCCCAACCCCAAACAAGTTTTTCGTTCAAATTAGCGTCAATTTGTGTTCGGGCTATCACCATTTAACTTGCTCGGTGACCAATTCTTGGTACAACTCGGGACGGCGAGTTTTTAACGTGTAGTTTGGTAGGCTACGTTCCCTGGCGATACGTTCTTGCAACAAATCAACCACGATCATTTCGTCCTGAATGACGGCCGTTTGCGTGCTACCGATTAATTCTCCGTCTGGCGCGAATACCAATGCCCCGCCACAATGGTGAGGTTGTGCTGGAGAATCCTGCGGGTACGTGTCTACATACCCCGCTCGCCCAGCCTGATTTGCCAACACCGCAAAACACGCATTTTCCCGCGCGCGCTGCGCATAACAGGAAGTAAAGTACTCGTGCGTATGCTGCCGCGCTATTGCCATAGAATCCGCCGTCTCATCCCACATCTTTATTCGAGCGGCATGCGGCAGCAGCAGCACATCTGCTCCACGCAACGCTTGTATTCTCGCCACCTCGGGTAATTGATTGTCGTAACAAATAATCATCCCAACACGACATTTACCAATATCAAAGACAGGTATTTCTCGGCCACCTTTGTAGAACAAGACCTCGTCGCGAGACAGGTGTATTTTCCGCTGCTTCCCAATGAAACCATTGGGCCCAACTAGAAACTGCGTATTGAAAACCACGTCATCTTCTTTTTCACTAATCCCAACACAAAGTGTTACGGAGTGCTGCTTGGCAATTTCAATCGTCCTTTGTGTCGCATCGCCAGCAGGTACGGATTCCGCCAATTCCCAAGTACGCGGATTACAATGACCAAACAACTGCAACTCGGGAAACAGAATCAACTCCGCTCCCTGTTCGACCGCTTTGGCTGTCCATTCAGCGAGGCAATCCAGCATCGTTGAACCTGAATCAAGAGGACTATTGATACTTACAGCGGCAACACGGATATCCTGCATGATTGCTCCTTAGGCGAAGTGGACAGCGAACTCGCAGGCAACAGTTCTGTTCTACGAAAGCAGATCATGCACTACATTGCCATGCACATCGGTTAGTCGGTAATCGCGTCCCTGAAAGCGATGGGTCAGACGCTCATGGTCCATACCGAGGCAATGCAATATTGTCGCTTGTAAGTCGTGAATATGTACTTTATTTTCCGCGACCGTAAATCCAAGTTCATCGCTACTGCCGTAACTTAGGCCTGGTTTCATACCGCCGCCGGCCATGAACATCGTAAAGCAATCTGGAAAATGGTCACGTCCGAGCACATTGCTTTTCGCGGTACGACCTTCTCTAAAAGGTGTCCGACCAAACTCCCCTCCCCAAACCACCAACGTTTCGTCATACATTCCGCGGGCTTTGAGGTCTTTGATCAACGCTGCAACAGCTTGGTCCATCGGTTTACAACGCGTCCGCAACCCTCCGCGGATCCCCATAGCAGCCGTCGTTCCATGAAAATCCCAGCCCCAGTCAAATAGTTGTATGAAGCGAACGCCACTTTCAGCTAGGCGACGAGCAAGCAGACAATTGTTCGCAAAACTCGATTCTCCTGGCATCGCTCCGTATTCTTCAAGCGTATGTTGTGTCTCTTGGGAAATATCCATTACTCCAGGCACAGACACTTGCATGCGAAACGCCAATTCATACTGTGCGATGCGCGTTTGTGTTTCTGCGTCGCCTAGTTCCTCGCCTTGCAACTGGTTCAAGTCCCTTAGCGCATCGAGACTAATGCGTCGCATCTTGCGATCGATGCCTTTAGGATTGGAGACATACAAGACCGGGTCCCCTTTACTGCGACATTGTACGCCCTGATAGACCGATGGTAAGAACGCACTGCCCCAAGTATCAGCTCCACCGCTGGGAGAGACACCGCCGGAAATCAACACGACAAACCCTGGTAAATTTTTGTTTTCGCTGCCAAGGCCGTACGCAGTCCAAGCTCCCATCGACGGTCGACCCGAGCGTGGTGAACCGGTATAGAGCAGCAACTGAGCCGGGGCATGATTGAACTGCTCGGTGTTCATTGATTTGACAATCGTTAGATCGTCAGCAACTTCCGCCAACTTAGGTAAGGCTTCGGACATCCAGTGCCCACTGTCACCGTGCTGCCGAAATTTCTGAGGCGTCCCTAACAGCAGCGGGCGACCACTGGTAAAGGCGAACCTTTTGCCTTCGTAATACTCGTCCGGACAAGGCTCATCATTACGTTTTACAAGTTCAGGTTTATAATCGAAAAGGTCGAGATGTGGCGGGGACCCTGCACAATGCAAGTAAATCACTCGTTTTGCTTTACCAGCAAAGAGCGGACTTTTAGCAGCAACTGGGTTGGGAACCTCGTCCGCCTGAACCGCTCCGCTTCCCTTGAGTGAATTCAATGCCATCGCGCCGAGACCCACTCCGCAATTCTGCATGAAGTGGCGGCGAGTTCGAATTTGTAGATTTTTGGTAAATGGATTCATTGAGTTACCTTTTCGCCAATGTTTCATCTAGGTTCAATAGCACATTGCCTACCACGGTCCACGCAGCCGCAGAAACCACGTCGATACCCTCTGGAAGCGGACCAATCGGCATTGTCGCAATATCTTTCGCACTTCGCGGATCGACCGCATACTGCTCAACGACTCGCTCATACAAAGCAATTATCCTCGTGCGTTCCGCTACATGCGGTGGCCGCGCGAGCACCAAACGAAAACCATAAATGGCTTGCGACTCGATGCTATCGCCACCTTCGGCAATAATGCGGCGAGCTAAGGACTGCGCGGTTTCGATGTAGACTGGGTCGTTGAGTGTAACAAGTGCTTGCAGCGGAGTATTCGTACGGCCGCGGCTGATTGTACATACGTTTCGGTTAGGCGCGTCAAACGTCGCCATCGACGGATACGGCAAACTTCGTCGCCATTGCGTATATACGCCACGCCTAAATTTATCTTCACCATCACTCGTGGCCCAATCCGTAGAACCACCAAACGCCGCTTTTAAACCCAGCTGTGGACGAGGCGGTCGAACCGAAGGTCCATACATCTTGTCGCTCAACAAACCGCTGACCGACAACGCTTGGTCACGAATCATCTCGGCGCTAAGTCGAAATCGAGGACCACGGGCCAAATATAGATTGAAAGGATCAATTTTACGGTGATCTGTCGTGACCTCTACACTTTGGCGATAGGTTGCTGACATGACGATTGTTTTCAATAAACGTTTAACGTCCCACGCATAATCTTTCGTAAACGTCACGGCCAACCAGTCCAGCAACAGCGGATGCGTTGGCCGTTGCCCTTGGATGCCAAACTCTTCACTCGTGCCCACAATACCCCGACCAAACAATTGCTCCCAATACCGATTAGCCACGACACGACCCGTCAACGGATTTTCAGCAGCAACAAGCCAGCGGGCAAGTTCCAAGCGATTGCGGGGTGCACCGTCTGGGAACGGGTGAAATGTCGCTGGAGTCCCCTCTGATACTTCGCCTTCAAGCACTTCAAAGTTACCGCGCACCTGAATATTCGTTGGCCGACGCTTTTCCCCAATCAACTCTTTCATCACGGGGACTGTGGTAGGTCGCATATCCGTTATGGCTTTTTCTAATTCAGCAATTTTCTTGGTAACCGCCGCATCAAGTGGAATGTTACGCTGATAATACTCCCGCACTAGATCCTGTTCCATCACTTCCAGTTGGTCCCAACTGCGGTCGCCTAGTGCCGTAATGCTCTTGGGAAGCACGGCCACGTTTCCGGTGGAGTCCGTTACTGATATCCGAAATTTTCCTAACGGATGGTCGGGATAGGACTGCGACAATATCAACTTAAGAGTTGTATTGGGTTTGGGTTTAAGTGGTTTCTTGATAACGAAGACGGCGGTATTGTCTTGGCCGATTTCACCGCCGACGGCCCACCCGGCGACTGCGTGAGTACGATCACCGTCAATGGCACTATCCACTGAAAACTGTCCGACCTTTCCGTTCTCACGTTGTTCAAATGTCGCCGAAGCTGACGCGAACACGACTGGCAGCAACCCGTTAATTTCAACATCAACGTTTTTATTAGGAGCTTTCGCGAAGGTCTTTTTCCATACCAAGTCGCGCTGCTCGTCAAGAATCGATAACTGGAACCCATCGAGGCGTTTTTGCAGATCGTTATCCGTGCGATTCCAAACTGAAATCGAATCGATCGTTACCGCTGCAGCTAACTCAATTTCGATCCAAGGGTTGTCCTCGGTGGCAGTGTGAGAAACAGAACCGGCATCATAGTTTCCATCAGTATTTCCATCGTTGGCTCGCTTTACTTCCCCACCAGACCCGATGGAAGATTGTTTTGCCACGCCCTGCAAGGCGACATTTGAGCCGTTGCTAAACACCTGAATTTCAGCCACATGAATGATCTTCTGTTTGCCAGGTAAATCAATACGCACGATTTTGCCGACTGGTGATTCATCTGCTGGCGCCCCGACTAAGGCTGACAATTCAGTAAGCACAAAGTTTCCGTTACCGGCCCGGCCAGGTCCTCCGCCAGGCAACGCCTCATCTGCTAACGCTTCTAAGCGAATTGCGGTAATGGATTTAGGCAATGAACTAAACGTCAGTTCGTACGACTCGGTCTTGTGGGCATCTCCGCTAGAGCTAATCGCACCATCCGCGGACACTGTCAAGCCAGTTTCGCCGCTAGTCGATTTTTGAGTAGTAGGAATCAACCTCTGCCACTGCACCTCTTCATTTGAATCACTGTGCCAACTTGCCAGTTGTTCAGCGAGTTGCACAAGGGACGGTTGGATTTTCCCCCGCCACGTTTCCAGCTCATCCTGCAATCGACTTTTTGATTCTTTTTGTTCAGCGGTAAACAGACTCAACAGCGGTTGTTCGTCTGCACGGTCAGCGTCTTCGGTATTGTTGAAAAATGCGAAGAACTTGAAATACTCTTCTTGGGAAATCGGATCGTATTTATGGTTATGACACTGAGCACAGCGAATCGTCGTTCCCATCCACACCTGCATAGTTGTGTTAACTCTATCGACGACCGCTGAATTCCGGAATTCTTCATCATTTGTCCCTCCCTCGCTTTGCGTCAGCGTATTGCGATGAAAGGCGGTTGCCACAATGTTTTGTTCGCTTGCATCTTCCAGCAAATCCCCGCCAATTTGTTCAATCGTGAACTGATCAAATGGCATGTTGGTATTAAACGCGTTAATAACCCAGTCGCGATAGAGCCAAATCGTCCGCTGCGGATCGTTCGCGTACCCAGCAGAATCTGCATAGCGTGCTAGGTCTAACCACATCGCCGCCCACCGCTCGCCATATTTTTTAGACGCTAGTAACCGATCAACTAGGTTCTCATAGGCCTGCTTGCTGGAGTCATTAACAAACGCATCCACTTCTTTTAATGTTGGAGGCAAGCCGGTTAGGTCTAACGACAGTCTCCGAATTAAGGCGTAGCGATCAGCCTCGCTGTTGGGTTTGAGCCCCTGAGTTTTCATCCGCGCGAGAACAAATGTATCAATCTCGTTGCGAATCCATTTGGATCTTGCCAACTTGGCAGGTTCTGGTTTCGTCGGAGCGGCATACGACCAATGCCGGCTATATTCAGCTCCCGCTTCAATCCACTGTTTAAGAATAGCCAACTCTGCGGCCGATACTCCCTTGCCAAAATCTGCCGGCGGCATCCTCTCATCGGGGTCGGTTGATTGAATCCGCCGCAGCAGCTCGCCTTCGAGCAGTTTGCCGGGCGTCAATACCGAATGCGAGCCTGCTTGGTCACCGACCGTGTTTGGAATATCCAACCGCAAATTACTTTGTCGTTCTGCGGGGTCTGGTCCATGGCAGGTGAAACATTGGCTCGACAAGATCGCCCGAACGCGGCTGAAATCGACAGTGGGTTGCTCTGCGGCAGAAAGCCCAGTCGCCAAGCAACCAACAATCAACAAAATTCGCCATTCGCTTTTTGTTTTCATCAAACGACCGCCAAATGCTATCCAACTCTTGATCAACATTCCCAACTCTCAGTATAGCACAAATGGCTGTTAACGAAACATTCGTGGCCTAGTGCCGTTAGCCACTTATTGTAAGTCATCAAAACAACTCGCGAATGGGTTCACCATCGGTCAATATTGGGATGGGGCGACCATTGTTATTTAAAAAAGAGCGTGCAGTATCGATGCCAAACTTCTTATAAATAGTAGCCAGCAAACAGTTACTATCCATAATCCGCTCCACAGGTTCTTCAGCTCGCGGTCCAGTGGCACCGATCGCTTGTCCCATCTTCAACCCACCACCTGCTAAGAGCACACTCATTGCCTGTGGCCAATGATCACGTCCCGGGCGACCGCTAGCATCTTGATTACGAATCAAGGGCGTTCTACCAAATTCCCCACAAAACACAAAGAGCACTCGTTTATCTAATCCTCGTTGTGCCAGGTCTTCGATCAACGCCGAAGCAGCGCGGTCTAACACTGGTATTTTTTCACCATACGATTTAAAAATATCGGCGTTCACACTATGGTCATCCCAAGTCGTCGTTCTGCCGGTTTCCGCCTGCAACCTAAATGTGGCTTGGCATTGTACAAATCGCGCCCCCGCTTCGACCAGTCGCCGACAGGTCAAGAGGCTTTTTCCCCAATGCGTATTCCCGTAACGCTCACGGGTTGCCTTTTTCTCAAATGACAGGTCGAACGCCTTTTTTGTTTTTGGGCTCGCTAACATCGCCATCGCACGTTGTTGAAACAAGTCCATGGAAGCCATCATTTGGGTGCTATCCATATCACGAGACAGGCGGTCGAGGCTATTCAAGATACGACGGCGACGTGACAAATTGGCGAGGCCATCGCGGGAAATCGTCAAGTCGTTTTCTGAGTTCGTCGTCCGATAGATTGGAACGGGGGTATATTGATTTGCGCCACTTGCCGTTTGCATATCGGGACTCGGCATGTAGGCTTCACAGGACGGTCCCAGATACGCGGCGCCCGCGCCGTAACTCGGAGTGTTAGCCACATACAGCGGGCTCCCGGTAATCTCCGCTTCACCATGTTTCGCAATCACACTGCCCATATCTGGAAACTCTGATCTAGGGAGGTTAGCTTGGACGGATGAATACCCAGTCAAAAAGCGGTTCGTGCCGCCAGAATGTTCCGCTCGTTGGTGCTGCAGACTACGAATAAGCGTAAATTTGTCCGCGACCTTCGCCAACAATGGCATTTGTTCGGATATCTCGATGCCGGGAACGTTTGTACGAATCGGCCGAAAGGGGCCGCGATATTCACTCGGAGCGTCCGGCTTCAAGTCAAACATATCAATGTGGCTCGGACCACCGTTTGCCCAAAACAGAATCACTGAGAAATCGTCGTTGAGTCGCGGTAGCGTTAACCCATTGCCGTCAACAATAGACACCCGACTCTCGCCCAATACACGCATCGATGGAGCGAACCCTGAACAGAGCGCACCAACCCCGAGGCCCCCAATTTTCAGCCAACTGCGGCGATCTAGCGGGCCAATACATTGACTTACCGTGTTCTGTTGTTTTCGCATTTTCATCTTAATTACGTTACATTATACAGAAACCGACACAATTCGGTAAAACCAATTTGGGGGGGATCAAGCATTAAAAGTGCTTTACTCTCTACAGACCAGATACTTTCTATTTCAACGTTATTGATAGACCTACGAGCTTTAACACGTGCAACGTGAAATTGATGAATTCGAGATGAAAACCGTGATTGGTATCGGCACAGCCGGTTCCGTTTATAATGCCATCGAGAAATGTACACAGCGTCCCTGTGCGGTGAAGTTATTGCTTCCTGGACTGTCCGACGATGCGAATATGGTCTCGCGGTTTGAGCGGGAAATGCTCATTCTCAGCAAACTAGATCACCCTAACATTGTGCAATACTACGGTGGTGGGAAACACGAGGGTCGTTTATTTTACGTTATGGAAGCCGTACCTGGTGGCACGATGACGCAGATGCTGCAAACGCACGGCAAACTAACATGGCAAGAGACAATCCGCTACGGAATTCAACTAAGTTCAGCGCTGCAACATGCACATAACCATGGGATTGTACATCGCGATATTAAACCGTCCAACCTATTTATGACGTATCAAGGCGATATCAAACTTGGTGATTTCGGGATTGCGCTGGACCGCGGGGAATCTGACCTGACCCAAAGCGGAATGA
This sequence comes from Planctomycetaceae bacterium, assembly GCA_012965455.1. Lineage (GTDB taxonomy): Bacteria > Planctomycetota > Planctomycetia > Pirellulales > Pirellulaceae > UBA721. The sequence continues at coordinate 15,041 of DTSG01000228.1, forward strand.
CGGTCGGCTCTTGGCTATACATGGCGCCTGAACAAATTAGGGGCGCCAGCGGCATCACGGGGCAAGCAGACCTGTACGCTCTGGGGTGTCTGCTCTATGAATTGCTAACTGGACGACCACCGTTCACCGGCGAGCACTTTGCGGAAATATTCGATCAGCACCTGAAGGATGACCCCCAGCCCTTGGCGAATCTTGTACCCGATTGTCCGCAGTCATTACGCGAGATTATTGAAAAACTTTTACACAAAGACCCATATCAACGTCCACACAATGCGCGATCCGTTCAGGGCGTGATGTCAGAATTGAAACTCGATTGGACCGACGACGAAACACGTTATCAACTGGAGCTAAACCGTTTGCAACTCGCATTCGATTCTCATTCTGCCGCAGTTCAAGGAATCTCGCGTGATATTCCATTCAAACAACTGTTGCCCTGGCTCCTAGTGGCAATAGCCGCTGCCGTCATCGCCACTCTATTGACCACGCCTTGAGCGGGGTGTCCCCCTTCAATTCGTGGTTTGCCAAGGTAGCTTATCAAAATCAAGATTCCCGCCGCTGGCAATTACAGCTACGCGGCCCAAACTGAGCTGATCGGGCAGGTCTCGGAAGGCGGGACTACAAACTGCCGCGTAGGCAACAGCCCCAGACGGCTCTACGACTAACTTAGCGCGCTCCAGCATCAGCCGCATTGCGGTTGCTATTTCATCGTCTTTCACACAAATAATATCGTCTACTAAATCGCGAATTACCGGCCAAGTCAAATCACCCAAACTCGTTAACAAACCGTCGGCGATGGTGACAGGCCCAAGTTGAGGAATCAACTCACCCGCTTGCTTACTGCGCCAAGCGTCATCCGCTCCGGTTGGCTCAGCACCATACAGACGGATCGAGGGATTAATTGCTTTCGCGGCGAGTGCTATTCCTGCCAATAACCCACCTCCGCCAACCGGGGCAACGATCGCATCAAGTTGCCTCACTTGCTCCAGTATCTCAACCCCAACCGTCGCTTGCCCAGCCATTACCCGCGCATTGTTATAGGGATGAATAAATGTGGCTGTTTGCTGTGCCACAATCTCCGCTGCGGTCGTTTCACGCGCTTCCAACGTTGGCTCGCAAAGCACAATCGTGGCACCATAATCCGCAACCGCATCTTGTTTAATCTGGGGAGCATTGGCTGGCATGACAATCCACGCAGGGATGTTACGCTGGCGAGCAGCAAGCGCTACAGCTTGAGCGTGATTTCCTGAACTGTGCGTCACCACCCCCGCTGAGGCTTGCTCTGAATTCAATTGCATGACGGCGTTACTAGCGCCACGGTACTTGAACGCGCCCACTTTTTGTAGATTCTCGCACTTTACAAATACTTCTCGGCCGGCGACCTCGTCAAGTTGCTGGCACGTCGCAATGGGCGTACGGTGAACGACTCCTGTCAAACGCTCAACTGCATCTTCAATCTCTGATATAGATATCGCATATTGATTGTTAGTCATCGGCATCACCCTGCGCTTTGTTTTTAGTCGGACCGTGAGCTTGCCACGCCTTGATGATTGGGTAAATGGCAAGTCCCAGAGCAACCAACAGTAACACCAACGAGACAGGGCTCGATAACAGCGGTAAATAACTGCCTCCAGATGCTTGCAAAGCTGAGCCCAGTTTCTCTTCGGCAATCGGGGCTAATACAAATCCAATTACAAAAGGTGCTAATGGGATTTTAGTGCGTTCCAACACGAACCCGACCAATCCAAACCCTAACATCACCCATACATCGAATAGTCGATTGTTCAATGCAAATGAACCAACGACGCAAAATGCCATTACGATCGGCAACAAAAGATGACGAGGGATTACTGCCAGCTTAGCAATCCAGCGAGCGGTACCAACCATGATCGCGAACATCGCAATGTTCGCTAACAGCATCGTCATGATAATCGTGTAAACAATGTCGGGATCATTCTGAAACAACAACGCCCCAGGTTGTAAGCCGTGGAGTACCAAAGCTCCGAGCAATATTGCATCGATGACGCTGCCAGGAATCCCCATCGCTACCAAGGGAATCAAGGCACCACCAATTGTTGCGTTATTGGCGGCCTCACTGGCAATAATCCCTTCTTCGGAACCCTTGCCAAACAGTTCCGGCTTTTTTGACAATCCTTTAGCCGCTGAATAAGCCATCACGCTGCCAACATTGGCGCCCACTCCGGGCAAAATGCCCACCCAAGTGCCTATTACCGAACTACGAAACATATTCCACAAATGTCGCCGCCAATCAGCTAGACTCAGAAAAACGCCGTCAGTGCTTTCAGCGATTGTTGCTATCTTGGTGGCCGGCCTAGATGCTTCATGGATGATTTGGCTAACCGCGAACATGCCAATGAGTACGGGTAGCAACGCAAAACCACCGTTGAGTTGCTCAATACCAAGCGTCCAGCGAGTGACTCCAGTGGCGGGCGACTCACCGGGAATTGTAACGAGCATCCCGAGCATGCCCGCAAACAAGCCACGAATTAACGACTTCCCGGATACCGAAGCAATTAAAACGAGGGCGACCGTCACCAGCGAAAAATAATCAAAGGGACTGAGCTTCATTGAAACAACGGAAATAGGTTTTGCCAGTGACAACAAAAACGCCCACGAGATCATCCCTCCCACAAATGAAGACATGATCCCCAGTCCCAAAGCGCGACCAGGTTTTCCAGATTGAGCCAAGGGGTATCCATCGAGGGTCGTAATAACGGATGCAGGGGTTCCGGGCATACGCAACAGGGTTGCGGTTATCAAACCACCGGAAATTGAACCAACGTACATGGAAATCAGCAACACCATCGCTTCCGCAGGGGCCATAGAATAGGTGAGCGGTAACGTCAGCGCGATTAACATTGCTCCGGTCAACCCTGGAATAGCACCAATCGCGATTCCCAGCGCAGTACCCAACACGACCCACAACAGGTTTATGGGGGAGCCCCAAATCAAATCTAGCAAAACATCAAACAACGCTTATTCCTTTATGGCAATTCAATATGCAGTCCAGATTGAAATACGGCATAGATCCAAAATGGCACGAGGACGACAACGTCAACGAATATCGGAAACGGACGCAAGCGTCGGAAAACGATGCCCCCTGGCCCAATTACTATTCCGAACAAACAGATAAAACCCATAGTAAGCCAGCGATAATCCATGGGTAAATATTCTAGACTCAGGATGTAAAGGGTCGTCAGTAAAGCTACTTTCGTTACTGTGGCCCAATACCTTTTTTTATCATTACCAGACAACAGAGGTTCACCGTCTTCCATTTCTGTCTGCACCTGTCGATCACCGCCTGGCGACATTCCTAAAAACAGCTTGAACATCGGCAACATCATCCCCGCTAGACATAGGCCGGTAGCCGCTAGAATGATCAGCGGGATATTTGGCAAGACGTCAGGAGAAGCTGAATCCACGCTTTGAATCTTCGAAATACGATCTGCCAATTCATCGTGCATTTTATCACCAGTCAGAATCAACGGGTCACTAAGTCGAGTCGCTAGTTGGTTTTGCACGATATCGGTTTCCATACAATCTTCAAGCAATTTTGCAATCCGATCGATCTTGGCCTGATCCGTTCCTTTGGGAAACCACCAAAAATGCATATTGGCATGCACAAAATCAAACCCCTGTTCACGCGCCGTTAGTATTTCTGGCACTCGGGGGTCCCGCTGCGGCGCACTAATAGCAATCGCTCTCAGTCCACCAGCTTTGTACGAGATGTATTCCCCTAGCGAAAAAGCAGAGACATCAGCGTGTCCACCGACAACCGCTTCAAATCGTTGTGCTCCACCACCGGTTTGCGTATAGCGAAACGCCGAGCCGGGCAGTTGGCGTTCTAAAATCAATCCCGCGTAGTGAACGGGAGCGCCGAGGTTAGCCGCAAAGACTAGTTGGTCGGGAGTTTCGACAGCCGCGGCCATAATTTCGGACAAGGTCTGATACGGTGAGTCATCACGAACGGCGATAATCAATCGTGTTTTTCCAGTTGCGGCAATTGGCTCGAAGGATTCCGCGCCGTAGGATACCTTGCCGGAAGATTGCGCTGTAAGCAACGCCTCATGCAAGATCATCATGGTGTAACCGTCTGGGTCTGCCTTGCGTGCTCGCCCACTGCCAATAGTTGCTCCCGCACCGCCAATATTTTGAATGACTAACTCTTGCCCAAGCAACTTGTGCTGAGCGGCTGCATGTTGAATCATTCGCGCAAATGCATCACTCTCACCACCGGTATTGAATGGCACAATCACTGTAATGGGTTTGAGCGGATAAGCACTTTCAGATTCACTCGTCGCATTTGACACCAGATTTACGACAAATAGCACACATGAAAGACCCCAAATCGCAGCACGTATAACTGCCCACGGTCTCAATCGTCGCAGGGTATTACCCGTTGCTGAACCAGTCTTACTTGCCATCGAATGCCTTATATCTATTCCGCTAACGCACAACGTTTAACACTAAAAAAACACTCGTTCTGCTGTGCCGCGTAAAAGTAAATCTTTATCACCCACTGACAAAAAGTCTGCTTGCTTGATGAGGTCTATCGACGGAGCGTATTCGTGCCCTTTAACGACTTGGAACGGACCATCGCTGGCCCACATCAATCGCTCCGGTCCAAAAGCATCCAAACAGCGCTTGATCATCGGCAACAAGTCTTTGTAGGGAGCCTGTTTCTTACCCAGTGCGTAGTATGCTGAAATCTTAACGGACACGTTTCTATGTTTTGCCAAGGCACAAAGCTGATCCAAGTCTGCTTTACGAATCTCGCCATCTATGCCAACACGGCCAAAATGGTCGATTACGACGGGCGTATCCGGATGCTGTTTGCACATTGCACCAACGCTTGGCAAATGCTCGACGTTTATTAAGGGACACATCGCTAGACCATGTTTCGCACCAGCTTGCCACATCGCTTGCATACCATCGCCGTTAAGCCATTGATTAGCAGGTCGGCCCTTTGGTTGAATCCTAAAGCCCCGCACACCATGACGCGCTTGCTTGAGCATATTACGCACCGGTTGATTGTTTTCATCAACAATGCCGACACCACCGAAGACACCACTAAATTTTTTCATCATGTCGAGCATGTAACTGTTATCAAACCGGTAGAAACTCATCTGAATCAGCACAATCCGAGTGACCCCAGTGGGACGACAATGCGCAAACAGCTGCTCTGGTGTAAAACTAACAGGATTGATGTCCGATTTTTTATAGCCTTCGGCCAACGGGTACCGTTGCGTATCCGGAGTCCAAACGTGAACATGTGCGTCGACAAATTGGGGCGGTTTAGATTCAGCAAACAATGGATTTCCTAAACTCGTGGCGACCGGTAATGCTGTAGACAAACACGATGTTGCCATAAAATCGCGGCGATTAAACAAAGACACGATATTTCTCCTGTAGGGTGGCTCAACTATTTTTTGGGTCAGTTTTCGGTAATATCTATCATCCGACATCTTACACCATCGCTAACTCAGAAATCAAACCACTAACCAGCTAGCTACTGCTCTTCGTGCCGACCACGGACTTATTCCATTCAAGCCCGAGCATGATGCAATTAATACCCGAACCGATACCGAGCAGGGCTAATTTATCACCGGTTTCAATTTTGTTTTCTTTCGCGGCGATAGCCCAAGTAACCGGTAAGGCGGCGGAGCCAGTGTTACCTAACCATGGAAATGTGATAAAGTCCATTTCAGGTGGTAAGCCCAGCGATTCTAACATCAGCTTGCGATGGCCAGAGCCAACTTGATGGCATACGGTTTTATCAATGTCAGGGCGTGCCCAGTTTGACTCATTGAGAAAACGATCGAATGTGCTTACTCCTGTTTCGATGCCTCGAGCCATTAACGCCTCAGAGTCTGTGTGCATAAAAGGTTTCATATTGTCAGCGACAGCTTCATCTTTGCCACTTTGACAGAGGGTATGGTGTTGCGTATTTGCCTGAGCGGTGGCAGTGCACAGGCGGTTTCCGGTCGAGCTGTTGGCTTCATTGGTGAGCAGGATTGCCGAGCTTGCTGAGCCAATTGTCAGCGAGGCGATGGCCATTTTGATCGTTTGGCGTGTCCAGTGTGAACCATTGTTGAGAGATTCAATCGTGTTTTCAACCAACGGTCGACTATCTTCAGTTCCGACGACTAGGGCTGCGTCCATTTGTCCCAATTCGATTGCATTAGCGGCAGAGATGATACCGTTGAGTTGCCCCAAACACGCATTGGAAACATCGTAAATTGTGCATTCAGATGGCAATCCTAAGGCATGGTGCACTCGGCAAGCAGTGGCCGGTTCTAAGTGATCGCGGCAAACGCTGCCATGGATCAACATACCGATCTTATGGACATCAAAATCAGCTGCTGTAATCGCTTGGTGCCCACTTTCAATGCTCTTATCGCCAGGTAACGTCCCTGGCTGCCAAAATCTGCGTTCCGTAATTCCGGTCATCAACTCAAGACGCCCGGCAGGGAGACTGAGTCGTTGGTATACGGGGGCCAGTCGTTCCTCTAAGTCAACTGTAGTCAACACTTGCTCGGGCAACGTGTAACCTAGTGATTCGACAAAGACGTTGTTGTATTGCATGGGCTGGTTGCTAGTTGAACTGATCTAATTGCAGGACGTTCGCCCTACGAGGCACTAATACCGACTGACGCAATTTACCATTGCTGTGAGTAATTCGTACAGTAGGGATGTAATCCAAAACCGAGTGGCTTGATTTGGTGAGTTTTTATCAAAATTATTTTTGCTAGATTTAGTAGGTGATTGCGACGCGAACACCAGATGTAGTGGTTGATATTTTTTTTTCAAATAATTCTCGTCTGGGGTTTGATATTTTCACTGGAACTTGTCACAATTCCACCTTCTTGCTTCCCACAAGTATATTCAGGTATTGCATTAACCGTTTAAGGAGAAAACAGAACGGTCACCGAAAAGGATTTCGCTCCCGGACGAGGTACAAGTTTTTGTATGCGGGGGAGAAACCGAAGCGGAATGCAATTTGCTTTGATCTCGAAGTCAATGATTGACTTAAACGAACGGATTCGTAGTAACAGTCTTTATGTCTGTTACATGAGATTAACGATAAATGTGTTCTGGGCAACACCTGAAGTAAAAATCAATCGTGCAAATGGATTTGTTTGTATTTGTGTTCTTTCTTTAAGCAATGCCTATTCAGTTTCAATTGTGGCAAGGCCCTAAACTCTTGTAGTTTTCCTTGTCACAACAATATCTCGTACTTTGCCGGGCCGTTCTGCTTCTCTCTTTAAACATCTTAGGCTTCCAACGCAGATTGCACTGGAGACTTGAGTATCTGAAAGGGATTACAGATGCAGAAGAAACCACTTATTGGACTCAACTTAGATTTCAAATCGAAAACGCGTGACACCGCGGCATACTATTTTCTTGCCGCAGGTTACGTCGAAGGAATTATCCGCGGCGGGGGTATTCCTGTGATCGTACCGATTATGGAAGATGAAGATGATATCGCTGCCGCATTGAAAAACCTAGATGGGTTTATCCTCGTAGGCGGACTCGACCTAGATCCTCACCGTGACGGTTTTATGCGACACACATCGTGTAAAATCATGAGCGCTGACCGCGAACTTTTTGATCGCATCCTTTGTCGTCAGATCTGCGACAAACGCCTCAACGTATTCGGCATCGGTGCTGGCATGCAATTGTTAAACCTAACCATGGGTGGCAATCTTCACCTGCATATTCCAGAGGCGTTACCTGATGCCGTGCCGCATCGAGATCCTCTGTGTCTCGATCACCGACATGGCTTGGACATTACACCAGGTTCCTTGCTCGAACGCATTTATGGCGATGGTGAAATCCGCGTCAACAGCAACCACCATATGTCCGTGGACGAAGTTGCAGCGGGATTCAATATTACGGCGCGCTGCCCCGATGGAGTGATCGAGGGGATTGAAGCAGATGCAGAGGATTGGGTTGCCATCGGCACACAATTCCACCCCGAAGCCCCATCGGCAACCGCCATGGACTTCCGCGTCATTGAAGAGTTCATCGAAGACGTCAAGGCAATCAAAGCAACCGGCACCCGAATCCCCGAAGTCGCCGCTGCTGCGTAAGTGCTTCACGGTCGATAGATAATCCCACCACCACGGCATTTGTGTAGTCTGGCGTCCCCCTCGATCCCAGACTACACCGTGCTAAGTGGCTCGCTTACCTAAAGTTACGCTGTGCAAGAACGGTTACTGTTTAAGAACTATCTGCAACTACCCCATATTGGCATTGGTGATAATTAGTTTTAATTTGTGGTCCTACAGCAACTTTCGCAATACCGTTTGCAAAATACCGCCATTGCGATAGTAGTCCATTTCGACTGGTGTATCGATGCGGACGGCCGTTATGAACTCAACAACACTGCCGTCTTCTCGTGTCGCCTTGACGGTTAACTGAGAAAGTGGTTTGAGCGAATCATCAAGTCCAACGACTTCGAAGACTTCTTCACCGGTTAGACCTATGCTCTGATGCGTTTGGCCACCTACTAACTCCAACGGCAAGACGCCCATCATCACCAAGTTACTGCGGTGAATTCGTTCATAACTTGCGGCGATAACCGCTCGAACGCCCAGCAACTGAGTCCCCTTTGCGGCCCAATCACGACTGCTTCCCGTGCCGTATTCCGTGCCAGCCAAAACAACCAATGGTATGCCATCGCTTTGGTATTTCATCGACGCGTCATAAATGGACATGCCTTCACCAGAAGGCAAATGACGCGTCACTCCGCCTTCGGTACCTGGGGCCAACTTATTGCGTATACGAATGTTAGCAAACGTCCCCCGCAACATCACGCGGTCATTTCCACGCCGCGAACCATAGCTATTAAAGTCCACTTGCTCAACGCCTTGCTCTAACAAAAACCTCCCAGCGGGACTGTCTTTGGCAATTGCACCGGCAGGCGAAATATGATCGGTTGTCGTGCTATCGCCCAAGAACGCCAGCACTCGAGCACCCGTAATCGGTTCAATCGCTTGTACGTCCACAGGCAAATCCAACATAAACGGAGGTTCTTGGATATACGAAGATTCATCGTTCCAAGCGTAAATGTCACTATCGCTGGATTCGATTGCATTCCATTTCTCATTGGAATCAAACGCATTTCCATAACGTTTCTTGAACATCTCACTGTCTACCGCGTTATCCAAAATACCCTGCACCTCTTCGTGGCTAGGCCAAATATCTTTCAAAAACACTGCCTTGCCTTCGTTATCAACACCCAATGATTGAGTATGAAAATCAAACCTAGTCGTTCCTGCTAACGCATACGCGACAACCAATGGCGGACTAGCCAAGTAGTTCGCCTTCACGTGCTGGTTCACGCGGCCTTCAAAATTACGATTTCCCGACAAGACCGCACAGGCAACAAGGTCACCCGCTGCGATAGCTGCGGAAACCGGTGCTGGCAACGGTCCGCTATTGCCAATACAAGTTGTGCAACCATAGCCAACAACATTGAAGCCAAGTTGGTTCAATGAATCACTCAGCCCTGCCTTATCCAAGTAGTCCGTTACGACTCGAGACCCCGGAGCAAGGCTCGTCTTCACATGAGAATTCACTTGCAGACCTTTAGACGCCGCCTTTTGAGCTAATAAACCAGCAGCGATCATGACCGATGGATTACTTGTGTTAGTGCAACTGGTGATGGCGGCGATCACGACCGCGCCATGAGTCAATTCCGCGTCACCGCTGTCCAAAGCGGCAACTACCGAAGTTTGCAACGCATCGCCGGACAATTCAAATCCGCCCCCGCTGATCGGTGTTTCCAGCACATCACTGAATGCTTGTTTCATATCATCAAGTGCAATGCGATCTTGAGGTCGTTTTGGGCCCGCGAGTGACGGCACAACCGCCGATAAATCTAACGTGACGTACGACGAATAGGTGGGTGTTGGTGCGTCGGCAGTACAGAACAACCCTTGTTCCTTCATGTAGCGTTCTACGAGCTCGACGTTTTCATCGCTCCGACCAGTCTGTCGTAGATACCGCAATGTTTCATCGTCTACAGGAAAGAATCCCATCGTCGCGCCGTATTCAGGAGCCATATTTGCTATCGTCGCGCGGTCTGCCAAGCTCATACTGCGCACACCGTCACCATAGAATTCTACAAATTTACCAACGACACCTTTTTGACGTAGAATTTCGACAACCAGCAGCACGAGGTCAGTGGCTGTCGCCCCAGCAGGCAATTCACCGGTCAACTCGAACCCGACAACTTGGGGCATCAACATATAGATCGGTTGCCCCAGCATTACGCCTTCCGCTTCGATACCCCCTACTCCCCAACCAACGACGCCGAGGCCGTTGATCATCGTTGTATGACTGTCCGTTCCGACTAGTGTATCTGGTATAGCAATTGGGCCTTGTGCATCCTCCGTACGACAAACGCCACTGGCCAAGAATTCCAAGTTGACTTGGTGGACGATACCGACGTTGGGCGGTACGACTCGAAAATTATCGAATGCGCCTTGGCCCCAACGCAAGAATTCATACCGCTCGCGATTGCGAATGAACTCTAATTCAACGTTCGCCCCGAGAGCATCGAGCGATGCGAAATTGTCGACTTGAATCGAATGATCGATCACCAAGTCCACAGGAATCAAGGGATTAATTTTGCGGGGGTCACCACCGAGTCGCTCCATCGCGGAACGCATGGCAGCAAGGTCCACAACCGCTGGCACGCCGGTAAAGTCTTGCAGCACCACTCGAGCGGGCTTAAACGGGATTTCATGGTTGCCGGGATCTGTGGCATTCCAATTGGCTAAGCACCGCACATCTTCTTCGGTGACGACATATCCATCGCAATTGCGTAGAACCGACTCCAACAAGACTCGAATCGAATACGGCAACTTGTCAACATCGCCTAGGCCCTGCTCTGTCAACTTTGACAATCGGTAGATGCCCATTTCGCCATTACCGCTATCAAAATTGTCGCGTGTATTGAAAGGATCAAAAGTCGTGGCGTCACTCATATCTCTATTCTTCCGCTAGGCGTTGGGGGTTCTGTGGTTATCTACTTTAAAGTTTACCGTCGATCGAGCATCTTTGACAGTCACCCATTGTAGTCGGAGAGACACAAAACCCACCCCCTTACACTAATTGCTTACCCGTGACATGTAGGGGCCCCAGTGGCCGCCCGAGAGCCCGTTACCCCAATCTAGCCCGTCATCCCTGGCCCCACGCATCGTCCCTATACGCCGTTGGAATTCGGCTTGTTGATAAAATCAAGCGTCATTTGGGGCGAGTCGAATTCCGCCTCTGGATTTAATTCGCGGTATAGCAAACTCGGCTGAATATCTCGGTTGTTTTGATATTTGCCGTTTTCATAATTCGTAATGTCACCGGCCAGTTCGTGATAGAAGATCTGACAAATCTGAATTCCTGGGTAGATCCTGACCGGTTGGACGGCAAACATCTCCAACGTCCAATACCCTTTAAAGCCCACGTCGCCAAATCCGGCGGTCACGTGTACAAACAACCCCAAGCGACCGATCGAAGACCGACCTTCTATCATCGGCACGAGGTCGTGAGTCTCAGTTCGCTCTACGGTACGAGCCAAGAACAACTGATTCGGAGTCAGCACCATGCCGCTCTCAGGAATCTTCATACGCCGCACTCGGTTAACTTGTCGCATGTCCAACACAACTTCCTCGTAGACCATTACTTCGTCGTGCAGCGTGAGATTATAGCTATTGGGATTCAAATGGTCTTCATTGAATGGATCAATCACAATCGAATCGCCCATGCGTTTCTTGATTTCTTGACCGGAAAGAATCATTGCTGTTTTACCCTATCTATTTACACAGTAACACTGCGCTGAACGAACGCATCCATTCAACATGTTCCATAAGACCCCGAACCCTAAGTTATACCAATTCGCGGACAAAAACGCTTCATGGAACACTCTTCGCACAAAGGTTTCCGCGCATCACACACTTGTCGACCATGATGAATCATCCGATGAGAATAATAGATCCAGTCCTTCTTGGCAACGACTTGCATCAACTCCCGTTCCACCTTCACGGCATCCGTTTCACTGGTCAATCCTAATCGGCGACTTATTCTACCAACATGCGTGTCCACGACGACCCCCGAAGGGATGCCAAATTCTGTCCCGAGCAACACATTGGCCGTCTTGCGACCGACACCAGGTAATTCCACCAAGTCATCAAGACACTGTGGCGGCTCACCATTGAATTTCTCCACTAACTGACTGGCACACCCTCGAATATTCTTGGCCTTTGATCTGAAGAATCCAGCACTGTGCACAATCCGCTCAACCTGAGACTGCGTCGCGACTGCCAAATCAAATGCTGTTGGATATTTCTCGAACAACTTCTCAGTCACAATATTCACACGTTTATCAGTGCATTGTGCCGAAAGAATAGTTGCGATCAACAACTGAAACGGCGAGTCATAGTGCAACGCGCATTCTGCATCCGGATAGCCCTTCGCCAGATGACGAACGATACGGCGAGCATAGTTCTTCTCTTCACGAGTAGCAGTCATTAGCATCCACGGATAGGCAAGCACATTACAGGTTGTTAGCAGGCTATAGTGTTACGCACTGCGACGCAGAAGGCAAACGATTTCGAGAAGAAATACCGTCAGATTAGAATAAAACTTTTTCTCAACCTCACCGCCACGCTCAACCAGCGAAAAACTGTAAACATCCAGACAGACAGTTCCGCTAAACCATCCCCAGAAAACCTCTAAAAACCGCCGCCCATTGACTAGGTAAGTAATCTCGACATAACATAAAGCTATACGGATAATTCAGCTGCCTTCACTGCTGTACACAAGATCCTATTTTATTCCTAGCGAACTCACAAACCGGTTCAAACATGTCCGACTCCCCTCCTCACAACACCGCACCTATCACCAGCGAAGTGGACTTACCTCGTATTGAAAAGGCCGTCCGCGAAATCCTCATTGGTATTGGTGAAGATCCAGATCGTGACGGACTGTTAGAAACTCCCGCTCGAGTCGCCCGCATGTATGCGGAAATGTTCAGTGGTATGCGACAAGACCCACACGAACACACTGGTAAATTTTTCGAAGAGAAATATGACGAAGTTGTGCTAGTGCGGGACATCAGTTTTAGCAGCATGTGCGAACATCACTTACTGCCATTTGTCGGCAAAGCACACATTGGTTACATGCCAAACGGGAAAGTGATCGGATTGAGCAAGCTTGCCCGAGTCGTCGAAGTCGTCGCGCGGCGGCCGCAAGTCCAAGAACGGCTAACGGAAACAGTTGCCGACCTGCTGCTAGATGCACTCGACGCTAAAGGGGTGGCCGTCATCATCGAAGCGGATCATACTTGTATGACAATTCGCGGCGTTCGCAAACCTGGCAGTTTGACTATCACGTCGGCAATGCGAGGCATTTTCCGCAGTAACCTGTCGAGTCGGTCTGAAATCATGCAACTCATCTACGGCAATCGCCGGTAAGAGGATTGTTGTGGCACTGCTCTGGGAAATACTCCAGTTTGTACTGAGGCTTAGCTTCGGCATGTCCTTGGCAATGATGCTAACGAGTTCCAAAGTGGTTACGAGCGGATTTTTTCGAGTCCACCTGTGGGTCATTATGGGGCTCAACGTATTCGGCGTATTGGTGATCTGGACCGTTGGGGAAGAGCACGTTCCGACACAGCACGTAAGTTTGCTGACGCTGGTCATCGTAAATGCGATTGCAAGTTACGTCGGTGCGAGTATCTGGATCTACGAGAAAGCTCGAGCGGGCAAGATCGCCCTGCTAGTGGTCACCATCCTTACGTTGACGTCGGCCTATCTCACAACTGTTTTTCCAGAAAACCGTTCTAGCAGCGAAACCATCTCCGCCCTTTTGGAAATTGTCAGTTCCGGGGCATTGTTGGGCGCCGTCATGATGAGCATGCTGCTGGGACACTGGTACCTCAACACGCCAGGCATGGAACTTGACCCGCTTTACAAACTACTGGCCTGCTGTCTCTGGGCGTTGGCCATCCGCACTGTTATTTCAGCAACCGGATCATATTTCTATGTTGCGGCTAACGAAGTTACGACAAGTTGGTGGATTTTTGTGTCCCTCCGCTGGATAACAGGCGTCGCAGCAACGTTGATCATGGTGATATTGGCTCAATTCACGTTGCGTGTACCGAACACTCAAAGCGCTACTGGAATTCTGTACGCGGCCACGGTCGTCGTGCTTGTCGGAGAACTTACTGCTCAGCTGCTCTCGGAAAACGTCCTCTACCCTCTCTAATCTGACCCAACCACGTTACAATCCAATAAGACATAATAACATCCGCATCCCAAATACAGCACGGTCACGATTTTACAGCCCTGCCTTTACCTTGAACCCGAACGAACCACTGACCACCCAATGAACGTTACCTTCCGCTGCCAAAACTGTGATGCGATAACCCGCGAGCCATACGAAGCGAATACTACGATGTTCACCTGTCCTGCTTGTCAGACTGCCCACGAAATCCCTAGTGATGCCATTGGGGCTGACGCAACAGGCCAAATAGTCGTCACGCGCTGCATGGTTTGCCCCGGCAAAGAACTTTATTTTCGTAAGCAATTCAATCAACGACTCGGAATCACGATCATTGCACTCGGTTTCGCAGCAAGCACGATTGCCTATTACAACCACCACTTAATGTGGGTCTATGGGATTCTATTTTTCACGGCGGGCATCGATCTGTTATTCTATATTTTCACCGGTAATCTATTACAATGTTATAAATGTAATAGCGAATACCGTGGTTTTGAAGAGTCGCTTGAATATGAACCATTCAACCTTGAAATCCACGAAAAATATCATCAACAGCGGATACGACTCGAACGTGAACAGCAGGACGCCAAGTGGCTCGCCACGCATGCCCCGCAAACCACGACGACAGACGAACCACCCACCCACTGAGTTTGTTGCCGTTTAGCACAACCCCGATTCCACCAATAAGGGTTTCATTATGGATCAAGAACGAGCCCGCATTCAGGAAGACCTGCGTGGCGTTATCGATGGCGAAGTTCATTGCGACGACTTGTTCTTACAATTGTATTCCAGTGATGCCAGCATTTATCAGATCAAACCGCGCGCGGTCATTCGCCCACGGCACGTACAAGATGTTGTCGCTACGGTTCAATACGCTTCGGAACACGGCATCGCAGTACACGCCCGCGGCGCCGGCAGTGGACTCGCCGGAGAATCACTGGGCAGCGGACTCGTCATCGATTTTTCCCATCACATGCGACGGATCATCGGGTTTGACGGTGAATCTGTGCGGGTGCAACCTGGCGTTGTCTACGCGCACCTCAATAAATACTTGGGGAAGCACAATCGGCTGTTCGGTCCCGACCCCAGCACCGGACAAGTCACGACGATGGGCAGCGTGATAGCGCTCGACAACAGCGGTAGTCACTGGTTGCGTTACGGCAGCGCTCGAGCGTATGTCGAAGAATTGGAAGTCGTGCTGGCTGACGGTACAGTTTTACGACTAGGTCAAAATAACAATTTGGAAACCCTGTGTGCGGTCCCTCATCGTCGAGGACTTACTCAGTTCGCCGAGACACCAACCGTGGCGCGATTAGATGATATCCAGCAACGACTCAGCACGATCCTGGCAACCCACCACGCCAATATAGCCGAACACACTCCTAAGTCACTCGTGCACCGGTGCGGATACCATTTGAGTAACCTGCGACAGGGCGAGCACCTCAATCTGGCCCATTTGATTGCGGGTTCCGAGGGAACTTTAGGTCTGATTACGGAAGCGAAGTTGCGGACCGTTCCGCTGCCCCCACACGTTGGTGTTTTGTTATTGTTCTTTGACAAAATGGAAAAAGCAATCCAAGCCTCCGCCCATGCCGTCAACATGGATGTCAGCGCTTGTGATCTACTTGACCGGCGACTGTTGATCCTCGCACGAGATACCGACCCGCGTTTCGTACAGACAATCCCCAGTGACGCCGAAGCAATGTTGCTCGTGGAAGTGACTGCCGATACTCGTGCCGAAGTACGCGAGCGATTGTCAGACATAACCGAGCAAATCCACAAATCGAAACGACTTGCCTTTGCCTCGCGAATCGCACTGGAGCAAGATGAAATTGCCCAAGCTTGGTCGATCACCCAAAATGTCATCCCGACACTGTATCGCCTCAAGGGAAATTCCCGTGCTATTCCGTTTGTCGAGGACATCGCTGTACCTCCCGCAACGATGCCTACCGTTCTGCCACAACTTCAAGAAGTATTACGTAAGCACCAAGTGACCGCCTCGATATTTGGACACATCGGACATGGACAATTACATATCCGCCCCTTCCTTGACGTGAATGACCAAGACGACATCCGCAAACTGCATGCCCTCGCCAGCGAGTTGTATGAACCGGTGGTGCAAGCTCAAGGTAGCATCAGCGGGGAGCATGGTGCGGGTTTGAGCCGCACTTGGTTTATGCGGAAACAATTTGGTCCCTTGTACGAAGCCTTTGCGGAAGTGAAGCGACTGTTCGACCCGCTGCACATTCTCAATCCCGGTAAAGTCATCGCCGAGATGCCGCAACCGATCCACAATAACCTCAGACCCGTGACTCACAACGAGCAAAATGCGGAACATCTAACCGACGATGCGCAATCCGTTAACCCAGCGCCGAACACTATCGAACTGCAACTCGCTTGGTCACACGAAGAGCTGGCCTACGCCGCTCGAAATTGCAACGGCTGTGCTCGCTGTAGAACAGAAGACGAAAATTCGCGGATGTGTCCCATCTTTCGCTTCGCACCCCAGGAAGAAGCTAGCCCACGAGCGAAAGCCAATTTAGTGCGTGGCATCATCACCGGGCGTATGCCATTGTCGACGGTCAATGATGACGAATTCAAACAGGTCGTAGATCTGTGCGTGAATTGCCATCAATGCCGAATCGAATGCCCTGCCGGTGTGGATATTCCGCGACTGGTCACCGAAGCCAAAGCTCAATATGTCGCCACCAACGGAATTAGTTTTTCGGACTCACTTTTCACTCGCCTTGATCGCACGGCACGCTGGGCCAGTCGATTTAGCCGTTTTTACAATTATGCCATTGCCAATCGAACGCTCCGCTGGATCGCTCAAAAAACCACGGGACTAGCGCAAGGACGCAAATTGCCCGCTGTGGCCAAATCGAGTTTTCTAAAATGGGCCGAGCAACAACGACTGGACCGACCTGCGCGGGACGACGGAGACAAAGTTGTCTATTTCTCGGATGTCTTCGCGACTTGGTTTGATACCAACTTAGGCAAAGCAGTCGTCAAAACACTGCAGCATAACGGCATCTCTGTCTACGTGCCCACTCAGCAGTTATGGTCTGCTGCCGCAGCGATCGCTGAAGGCGATGTACAGTATGCCCGCAAGGTTGCTCAAGTCAACGTAGCAATTCTTGCCGATGCAATCCGCCAAGGCTATACAGTCGTAACCTCCGAACCTTCTGCCGCAATGTGTCTCACCCAAGAGTATCCTGCACTGCTCGATGACGATGATACGGCACTCGTGGCAGAGCATACGCAAGATATCTGCCATTACCTGTGGAACTTACACCGGCGCGGCAGATTGGAATTAACGTTTCAGCCACAAAATTATCAAGTTGGCTATCATCTGCCGTGCCATCTACGAGCGCTGCGGGAGCATACACCTGGCGAGCATCTGCTACGACTGCTCCCTG
>DTSG01000228.1:32773-33730 GCA_012965455.1 Planctomycetaceae bacterium
CGGGCATGGCGGGTGTTTTCGGCTTGAAATCTAAAAACTACCGTAACAGCCTGCGCAGTGGTTGGGGTTTGTTGAGTACGATGCGAGATTCGGAGATTCAAGTAGGGACAACTGAATGTAGTGCCTGTAAAATACAAATGGAACAAGGCACTTCTAAACCGACACTACATCCACTAAAACTCCTTGCTCTGGCCTACAATATTATGCCAGAACTCGAAGAACAACTACGAGGCGCCGCACGAGACTTAATTGTATCATGACACTTAAAATCAAACTCTTTGCCGCCGCTGCTCAGGCCATCGACAGCGATCATGTCCGTGTTGCCTGCGCAACACCAGTGACCATCCCAGCGTTGAAACTGTTGTTGATCGAGCAACATCCATCGCTTGAAACGATATTGCCCTATTGCCGCTTTGCAGTTGACCATGAGTTTATCTCTGACGATTACGCTATTACCGCAGACCATGAACTTGCTCTCATCCCACCTGTCAGCGGAGGGTGAACAGCAATTATCATGGCAGTACATATCATACATCTGGAAATTGATACACAGCGCATGCTCGCTGCCGTCAGTCAAACCAGCGCCGGGGCGCAGTTGCTGTTCATCGGCACGACGCGTGACATCACTGGCAACCGAGTAACTCAATGGCTTGATTATGAAGCCTACAAACCTATGGCGGTCAGTAAACTGGAACAATTAGAATCCACTGCCAATGAACGCTGGGATATTTGTGCCATCGAAATTGTACACCGCCTCGGAAAGATCCTTCCGGGTGAAGCTAGTGTGGCGATCGCAGTCAGTTCTCCACACAGAGAAGATGCCTTTGCGTGTGGCAGATGGTTAATCGACACGCTCAAACAAGACGTACCTATCTGGAAACAGGAACATTGGCTCGACGAGCAACCACAATGGATTCATCCTGTCGATAAAGCACTCGGCGAATAATGACAAAACCT
>DTSG01000229.1 GCA_012965455.1 Planctomycetaceae bacterium
GTAGTCGACTGTTTGAGAATATTACCTCACCTAACGCTGAGATCATTTATTGGCTAGAACCTCGTAATACGGAATTCCTCCGCGATGGAATCGACAATGACGGTAACGGAAATATAGATGAACCGAGCGAAGGCCTGATTGCTCCGACACAACACAACGGCATGCCCTTGGCTACCCTGCGTCGCCGTGCGTTGTTGATTCGCCCCGATCTCAATAACGATGCTGGCATACTCTCGGGTGTGACCACTGGTAATTTAGTTACGTTCATCAATGAGAACGATATCTCTATCCGTATCAACGCCAACGGGACAGTTAGCGCCAACACGCTGGCAGATCTTACTTTGCGTAAAAACCGCGTCGCCCATCTACCAACGTTACCAGTCAACCCAAACCGTGACGCCAATTTTCCACATCCTTTTACAACAGCACGACTCCCGTTTCAATCAGGTATGTTCATGGGCGAAGATGTCGTGTTTGACCAAGTGATCGGGTTTGACGTACGAGTGTACGATCCGTTGGTGAAAATCGTGGCTGACATCACTGGCAGTGAACCGTTAACGCCTGGCGATCCCGGATATGAAACTCTCGCACATACTGCCGCAATCGGCCGCGGTGCATACGTCGACCTAGGTTTCACTTCGCGTTTTGACTACACCTCAAATCCTAATTTGACACCAGCACAAGGCGCTCAGCTAGGGAGTTTGCTAAGCTCGCGAGCGGATACGCGAGCACAATTCAACACAGCCGCAACGTTCGTACCACCTTTATATCCCGCTGGTTCCGGTTACTATACGTTTGGCAATTGTAGTGTTTTCGATACTTGGACGATCGAGTATGAACGCGATGGAGTGGATCAGGATGGTGTTTTGGGTGCCGATCAAGGCAATGATGGAATCGACAACAATGCCAACGGTGGCATTGATGATATAACGGAAGTAGAAACCATGCCCCCCTACCCAATTTCCTTACGCGGGTTTCAGGTGATTGTGCGCGCCTTTCAAAATGGCCAGCAGCAAATACAACAATTTACAATCACTCATGATTTCACACCTGAATAATATCTGAGTCCATGCACACCATCCGCTTACGAGGCCCTTGGCAATACACCCCACTAGCTCACACCTATTGGACCTCTGACGGCCAATCTCTGGAAACCGATACCGATGTGCCACCGCCTGGCAGATTAAAACTGCCAGCAGATTGGAGCTCTGAACTGGGCGCTGAATTTCGAGGAAAAGTGTTGTTTCAGCGAACGTTTCACCGCCCCACGGGACTGCACGAAAATGATGTCGTGCAAGTGCAGATTGATTCGGTCGATGCGCTGGGAACCGTGTATGTTAACAACAACACTGTCGGCGAAATCCCGCTTGGCCAAAGTAATCTCAGCTTCGAAATCCAACAGCATCTCGAAGCAACCAATTTACTTGAAATACTCGTCGACCTGCCAGCCATCGATGATTCCAGTGCTCCCTTGCCACGGCCAAATCGTGCGCCCGACCAAGCCGGCGGCATCACTGGTGAAGTACAATTAAACATAATCGAATCATAGATTCCACGATCCAAGGTTCATTTACATTCACATACAACTGCCCGCCTCTGGAAAACTAATATGTCTCTGCTCCGCCTGCTAACGTTACCTCTGTTCGCCATTTTATTCGTTCAACTCACCGGCTGCAATTCTGGTAATTCTGCAAATTCTAATAATTCAAACAACTCAAATAGCCCCGAGACCCAAGTTACCCCAGCCACTCCAACAACACCTGATGCTCCAACAATTCCGCAGCCACCTGTGGAACCGGTACTCATTGAAATGCCGACTGCTCCCGCACCAGAACCTCTACCAATCACGACTGCGGAGCTAGCCGAGGGCTGGATCCAGTTGTTTGACGGGGCGACTTTGTTTGGTTGGCAAGCGGCAACTCAGGCCAACTGGCAAGTTACCGATGGGGCAATCACGGTCAGCGATGGGGATGCTGGGTTACTTTATACCACCACTGAATTCAGCAACTATACTCTGCACCTCGAATTTAAAAGCGATCCCGAAACCAACAGCGGTATTTTCCTACGTACCCGTGGCACTCCCACCGACCCTGCCAAAGATTGCTACGAATTCAACATCGCCCCACTCGACAATCCTTTTCCAACAGGCAGCCTAGTCGCTCGTAAACGCGTAACGCCTCAAGTCGACAGTTCACAATGGCACACAATCCAAATAACTGTTCTTGATGATCAAGTTTCCGCATTGCTCGACGGCAATCTGGTGCTCGACTATCAAGACCCTACTCCATTAGGCAAAGGCCATATTGGATTGCAACTCAATTCCGGCGCTATCGCATTTCGCAACATCCGCCTCAAGCCCTTGGCGTTGACCACGATTTTCAACGGCAAGGATTTAACGGGGTGGGTTGAGTACCCAGAAATGGAAAGTGATTTCTCGGTAACTGCGGATGGTTTTCTCAATGTTAAAAACGGCAAGGGACAATTGGAAACCGAGAGACATTATGCTGACTTCGTATTACAACTCGAGTGCATCAGTCATCTCGAACGTCTCAATTCCGGAATCTTTTTTCGCTGTATCCCCGGCGCCGAGATGATGGGGTACGAGAGTCAGATTCAAAACGGCAGGCAAGGTGATGACCCAACCGTACCGGAAGATTGTGGCACCGGCGGCATCTTCCGTCGCCAAGACGCCAGACGCATTGTCGCTCAAGATAAACAGTGGTTTCACAAAACGATCATTGCCTGCGACGACCACATCGCAGTCTGGGTTAACGGATACCAAGTCACCGATTGGACCGACACTCGCAAACCCCATGAAAACCCTCGTCGTGGATTACGCACGGCGGCCGGCAGCATCATGATCCAAGGCCATGACCCCACCACCGATCTATCCTTCCGCAACCTACGGATTAGTGAATTGTAATTTGTGATCCCCTACAACAAATTCACCAATTCTTTGGGCAAATTGAAATGCACTTCTTCCTCGCGAATCGCCCGTAATTCCACATCCGCACCAAACCGCTGTTTAATATAGTCGACACACTCTTCAACTAAGACTTCGGGTGCACTCGCTCCAGCGGTAATCATTACGGTCTCTATCTCGGCAAACCAGGCATCGTCAATATCCGAGACACCATCAATCAAGTAGGCCTGCCGGTCAAGTTCCAGTGCAATTTCCTTCAGGCGTTGACTATTTGAGCTATTCTGACTTCCAACAACTAACACCAAGTCAACTTCTGCAGATACAATTCGGATCGCTTCTTGCCGGTTTTGAGTGGCATAACAAATATCCGCTTTCGGCGGCGAATGCACTTCCGGAAATTTCTTTCTTATCTCCGCAATAATTCTATCCGCGTCGTCAACACTCAAAGTTGTCTGCGTCAAATAGGCGACCTCCGTACCCGCGGCAATATCCAACGCCGCCACATCATCTTCATCCTCAATCAGTATCATATTTTCAGGCGCTTCGCCCATCGTCCCCAATACTTCATCATGACCGGCATGACCTATCAATAAGATCGTATACCCGGATTTAGCATAACGGACAGCTTCTAAATGCACTTTCGTTACTAACGGGCAAGTTGCATCAATG
>DTSG01000230.1 GCA_012965455.1 Planctomycetaceae bacterium
GGCGTTCCAGACTCTATCAAACGTCTAGCGCACGCCAATTGTTCAAGAGTATTGTCGGAAAATTTCGATCCGATGTCATCCTTTGTATACTACTTAAATATACTGACTAATACCAAATTCAACCACTCAACCATTCAGCCTATGAGCAAATCAAGTCCCCTGAAACTTCGCATGAGCAAGCATCGACGGTTGGCCTTCAAACCTGTCGAGTATCAGCATCGCTACGAACTGGTGCTGGACAATATGAAAAATGCCGGTCTCGATGCTCTTCTCGTCCATTGTCCGGAAAATATCACCTATCTAACCGGCTACGAGACGCCAGGCTACTACGGATACCACTGTCTGGTTATGGTCCGGGGACAACAACCGGTCCTCGTCGGACGTCGTATAGAAATGCTGACGAATGTCCCTGAATTCTCCTGGCTGACACAAACGGAGAGCGTGGAAGATCACCAAATACCTATTGAAATTACCTCCAAGGTCATTGAAAAACTCGGCATGGCGAGGCGCAAGATCGGCATAGAGAAATCGGGCTGGTTTTTCCCCGTCCACGAATATGAAGCATTGCAGGCTCGACTACCGCGGGCGAACCTTACTGACGGCTCGGGCCTAATCGAAGCAGCTCGACTGATCAAGTCGGAAGCGGAGGTGCGCATGATTCGACAGGCTGTAGCAATTGCTGACAAGGCAACCTCAGCCGGCATCCGTGCAACTAGGGCAGGCACTACCGAAAACCGGATCGCAGCAGCGGTGTACAAGAAGTGGTGTGAGGAAGGATCAGAATACACAGGCCTACCAAACTTTATCGCATCCGGAAGACGCTCAGGCTTGTGTCACTCAACCTGGCGGGGCCGCAAACTGAGTACCAACGACCATTGCATCTTTGAGATCGCCGCCTCAAAGAACCGATATGCTGGCGCAGTATTTCGCGCTGCTACTGTCGGTCGAGTGAAACCCAAACTTCGGCGCCTGTCTGATACGAGTATCGAGGCATTGCTGGCAGTCATCGACACAATTCGTCCTGGCATTATCAGCGAGGAAGTCGATAAAGTCGGGCGGGATATCATCAAACGTGCAGGTTTTGGAAAACACCATCACCATCGCCTCGGCTATTCAATTGGACTCAACCAACCTCCCGATTGGGGAGAAGGTCAGATCATGAGTATTCGTCGGGGCGAGAAGCGTATGCTGCAAACCAATATGACCTTTCACCTGGTACCGGGTTGCTTGATCGCCGGGGAGATCGGCATAGTGAACAGTGCCACCGTCCGAGTTACCAAAACCGGTTGCGAAATACTAAATTCGATTCCCCTCAAACTTTTCGAGAATTAAACACAGTTCGGTTACTGGAGACGGGCACCGAAGATCTGGGCGACTTTTTTATCTATAAATGTGATCGGGTCAACCAAAGAGAATGTTTTCTTGAAAAATCATGACGGATTGCTCGAACCGAGCCGTGAACACTACAGGCATTGTCTCCTTGATTTAATTTTTCCTAACAACCTGGATTTGCGTGCAGGCTATTTGAGGCATTTATGAGAACACCCCGAGAACTTTATTTTTCATTAGATGAATACCAGGTCCGCCTTGATGCCTTACGCTCGCGAATGGAGGGCAAGGGGATCGATGTCTTGTTGATTCACACACCAGAGAATCTCTACTACATCAGTGGTTATCAGACACCGGGTTACTATTGGTACCAAACGCTGATTGTTCCTATTGATGCGGAACCGATATTCATCACACGAAGTGTGGAGGAGAGTAACGTAGAGGGGTTGACCTGGGTTGAAGACAGCCGCCCCTACACCGACAACGACGACTTCATCGCCCGAACCGCTGAGGCACTGACTGCTCTCAACGTCGATCACAAACGGATTGGCCTTGAACACGACAGTTGGTTCTTTACGCCGAGAGATTTTCTACGCTTGACCGCGATGCTCCCCAACGCCACGATCAAAGACTGCTCTGGCCTGGTTGAGCAAGGTCGAATGATCAAGTCCCCTCAGGAACTTGAATACATACGAATGGCGGCACACACAGCCGACGCCGCAATGGCGGCCGGCATCAAAGCAACCAAAGCCGGCGCCAACGAAAACGAGATTGCAGCAGCCGTACATACAGCGCAGATTCTGGCGGGTAGTGAATACACGGGTCTACCGTTGTTCATTACTGCGGGTGAGCGCGCCGACCTCGCTCACGCAACATGGTACCGGAAGACCGTTCAAAACAATGCCGTCATGTTCTTTGAGTTGGTCGGTTGTATACACCGCTACCATGCCTCATTATTTCGAGCCGTCTACGTCGGCGAACCGCCTGACCAGGTCATCCGGGCGGCAGAAGTTGGGATGGAGACATTACAACTTGCAAAAGATTTCATTAAACCTGGAGTCCGGTGCGGTGATGTACACGAGCTTATCCAGGACAATATCTCGAACAAACTCGGCATTAATAAAAGCCCGGTCCGCGCCGGTTACTCAATCGGCATCGCATTCGCACCTGACTGGGGCGAGGGCCAGATCATCAGTTTCTACATGGATGATCCAAGAATTCTTGAACCCGGCATGACATTTCACCTTATACCGGCAGTCAAAATTCCAGAGCACGGGGTATTCACCACCAGTGACACCATTGTGGTCAACGACAGCGGCTGTGAAACACTGACAGACTTTCCCAGGAAACTCTATGTCCAGTAGAGTGGCTGTCTAAATTCGTTACGCTAGGACAACATACGCAGACGCCATGAGCATCCTATGCCGCCGCCGCATAGTCTGCAGACCACAGCCGACCAATTCCGAAATCTGCCTGCCAACTGACACCTGCCAATAAACACGCATGCCATACCGTCGCCTGGTTCGCACTGACTACCGGTTTACCAAGACGGCGCTCAAGTTCTGAAATCGCGTCGAGAGTGACAAGATTCGTGCACGAGATCACCAATCCTTCTGCATCGGGTGTATCTGTCTCGAGACCGAGTTGCACCACTTCATCGACCGAAACCTCTGCGATGCCCGCATCCAGTCCCATGGGCTGTACTCGTGTGACATCAATTCCACCTTCCCTTAAAAACTCACCCAACTTGACACTGACTTCTTCTATATACGGCGCAGCAACCGCCACCTTACTGAGTCCGAGCGCATGGCAGCCCGCGAGAACCCCCCCGGAAGTTGTTGTCGCGAGAGAACCAGACGCTGATTGAATCCGTTCGCGGAGTATTTTTTCTCCCTCGAGTCCACGAATGAAACTCCCTGAAGTGCAGGCAAACGCAACCACGCCAGGTCGAATAATCTTCAGGCTATCGGCACATGAATCAAGGGAACCATCATCAACAAGCGCCGCCATTGTGTGCAGCCCAACAGGACCATCGTGCTGCGGCTGTCGAGTGAAGTGAAGCGAGACGCCTTCGGGTGCGAAATTCCAGAACTCGCGATCCAGGGCGCCGTCGCCTGGATAGATGATGCCAATTCGAGTGTCAGTCATGATAATTCTTTCCTCCAGATCGATTGTTGCGCCGCAGCGTCATATCGCGAAACTGCTGCAAGGGTCTCTAAATCCCCATCTCGGATTCTGTCAGTAGCGCCCAGAACATCAGCGC